>NZ_CAUUHX010000031.1:0-21430 GCF_963545075.1 uncultured Granulicatella sp. | reverse complement strand
CTTAAAAAAGTTGAAATCAAAAATATTAAAGAAACAAGCTTAATGAGTGTAGATGAAGCTGGGAACGAAACAGATAAGAGCTTGTTATCTGATAAACCGACAGATGTTTCTCCATTATATTTACGTGTGACAACTCACGATAACAAAGTGACAAGACTTGCGGTAAGTTCTGTTGAAGAAGTGGTAGTTGATGGAAAAACATTGTACAAAGTTGTAGCAAAAGCTCCAGATTTAATTCAACGTAGAGATGATGATACTTTCAGTGAAGAATATGTTCATTACTTTGAAAAACAAAAGGCACACGAAGGTGATGTATATTATAGTTTTAACGACTTAGTAACAGCTATGAAGGCTAACCCAAGTGGCACTTTTAAACTTGGTGCAGATCTTAATGCTGCTAATGTTCCAACTCCAAGTAAACAATATGTACCTGGTAAATTTAGCGGAACGTTAACAAGTGTTGATGGAAAACAATATACTATTCATAATATGGCTCGTCAGTTATTCGATAATGTTGAAGGAGGTACAGTTAAAAATATTAATTTAGGTAATGTTAATATTAATATGCCTTGGATTGAGAATATTTCTGCACTATCTAGAGTAATTAAAAATACAACTGTTGAAAATGTTAAGGTAACTGGTAGTATTTTAGGTAAAGATGGTATTGCTGGTATTGTAAATAAAGGTGATGTTGGAGGTCTTCTCAAAAATGTTGCCTTTGTTGGTAAATTAACAGGTGTTGGTAATAAAGGCTGGGATATTGGTGGTATAGCTGGAGAACTTTGGCGAGGAAATATTAAACATGCTTATGTGGATGCTGATATTGTTGCAGATAGAGCACGTATTGGTGGACTTGTAGCAAGAACAGATAATGGTTCTGATCCTAATGGAATCGATAAGTACGCCTCTGTTCGTAATGCTGTTACCAAAGGGACTATTAATGTGAAGACACCAGTTGATGTAGGTGGTTTCATTAGTAAGAACTGGACATGGGGACGTGTTGCTGATACAGTCTCAATGATGAAAGTTAAAAATGGTGAGGAATTCTATGGTTCAAGAGATTTAGAAGTAGAAGATGGCTATTATACAAGAAACTGGATTGAAAGAAACTACGTTGTTAAAGATGTGAGTGAAGGTTCTCACTCATTTAATGGTTCTCGTAGTAATCGAATCAAAGAAATCAGCTTAGAAGAAGCCAATAAGAAAATAGAGTCATTCGGAATCACAGCTGATAAATTCGAAATTGCTCCACTTGTGGAAGATAAACTGAACCTAGCAAAATCAAAATCTGATACGTATAAAGAGATTCAAGATTATAAAGCTGATCGTGAACTAGCATACCGTAATATTGAAAAACTTCAACCATTCTACAATAAAGAGTGGATTATCAATCAAGGGAACAAAATTCCTGAAGGATCTAAATTATTAACGACTGAAGTATTATCTGTAACAGGTATGAAAGATGATCAATTTGTAACTGATTTATCAGATGTTGATAAGATTATGATTCATTATGCTGATGGTACGAAAGAAGAAAAAGCTGTATCACCTAAAGCTACGTCAAATGTGGAACAAGTAAAAGAGTACGGTATTACAGATTTAGGAGATGTTGTTTACACACCAAATATGGTGGTTAAAGACCGTGCTCAATTATTAAGTGATGTTAAAGCGAAATTAGATACGATTACTCTTGAATCTCCTGAAGTTCGTGCTATAACAGGTAATGTTGGAGCATTATACTTAGAAGAAAGTTTTGCAGAAGTAAAAGGAAATCTTGATAAATTAGTAAAAGCTCTTGTTGAAAATGAAGATCATCAGTTAAATGGTGACGAGGCAGCTATCAAAGCACTGCTTAAGAAAGTAGAAGATAATAAAGCTAAAATCATGATGGCACTTACTTACCTTAACCGTTATTATGGTATTGAATATGGTGACTTAAACATTAAGAATATAATGATGTTTAAACCAGATTTCTATGGCAAGACACCAAGTGTTATTGACAGATTAATTCGAATTGGTTCGCAAGAAAAGAACTTGAAGGGTGATAGAACTCAAGATGCATATCGTGAAATTATTGCAGGAGATACTGGTAAAGGTGATTTACGTAATTTCTTAGATTATAATATGCGTCTCTTCACAAATGATACAGATCTTAATGACTGGTTTATCCATTCAGCGAAAAATGTGTATGTTGTAGAACCAGAAACAACAAATCCAGATTTCAAAAATAAACGTCATCGTGTCTTTGATGGTCTGAATAATAATATGCATGCCCGTATGATTTTACCATTATTGAACTTGAAAAAAGCACATATCTTTATGATTTCAACTTATAATACTATGGCTTATAGTTCATTTGAAAAATATGGTAAAAATACAGAAGCTGAACGTGAAGCATTCAAGGAACGTATCAATTATGTGGCTAAAGCTCAACAAACATACTTAGACTTCTGGTCACGTCTTGCACTTCCAAATGTTCGTGATAGATTGCTTAAGAGTCAAAATATGGTTCCTACACCTGTATGGGATAATCAAGCTTATGCGGGTATTAAAGATGCTAATCGTCGTGGATATGGTTCAGATGGTAAAGTAGCAACACCAATTCGTGAGTTGTTTGGTCCAACAGACAGATGGCATCAAATTAATTGGAATATGGGAGCTATGGCTAAAGTATATGCAAATCCATATGAAGATGAACAAGTTTTCTTCATGGTAACAAATATGTTAGAGGACTTTGGTATTTCAGCATTTACACATGAAACAACTCACGTAAATGACCGTATGGCATATCTTGGTGGTCATAGACATCGTCAAGGTACAGATCTTGAAGCATATGCGCAAGGTATGTTACAAACACCTGATAAATCAACATATAATGGTGAATATGGAGCATTAGGGATTAACATGGCTTATCATCGTCCAAATGACGGAGATCAATGGTATAACCCAGATCCTGATAAATTACAAACTCGTGAACAAATCGATCACTACATGAAGAACTATAATGATGCCCTTATGATGTTAGACCATCTTGAGGCTGATGCTGTATTACCGCAGTTAAAAGGAAATACAAGTCGCTGGTTCAAGAAAATGGATCGACAATACCGTAGTGGAAATTCAGGTCATCAGTTCGATAAAATTCGTGAGTTGACAGAGGATGAGAAAAAAGTAGCCATCAGCACTATTGATGATTTAGTGAATAATAACCTGATGACAAAACATGGAGCGCCTGGAGATGGTACTTATAATCCATCTGACTTTGGGTCTGCTTATGTCAATATGAATATGATGACAGGTATCTATGGTGGAAATACGAGTCAAGGTGCACCTGGTGCAGCATCCTTCAAACACAATACATTCCGTATGTGGGGTTACTTCGGATATGAGAATGGATTTGTTGGATATGCTTCTAGCAAATATCAAGGTGCAGCTGATAAAGAAAATAATAAGCTATTAGGTGATGACTTCATTATCAAGAAAGTTTCTAACGGAAGATTCACTAATCTTGAAGATTGGAAGAAAGAGTACTTTAAAGAAGTGAAAGCAAAAGGTGAAAAAGGATTTACTGCCATTGAGATTGATGGTAAACAAATTACTAACTATGCTGAGCTAAAAGCCTTATTTGATAAGGCGGTTGAGGCTGACTTAGCAGGTAGTGGAACAACCAAAACTGTAGAACTTAAATCAAAAGTCTTTAAAGCACTTCTTAAGAATACAGATGGATTCTCAGGACAATTATTCAATCCTTAGAATCAACGAAAAGACCCTTCGGGGTCTTTTTGTTTTTTACACTTCCAATTTCCATTGTTTGCCCCAAAATTGGATTTTTGGTATACTACAGAAAGCAACGTGATTGCTAAATTTAAGAAAAGGAGTCGAGTAAATGAAAATTGCGATCGTAACGGATAGTACTGCGTATTTGACACCAGAAGAACGCCGTGAGTGGAATATTCATGTATTGCCACTATCAGTTATTTTTGGACAAGAAAGTTATCGTGAAGAACAAGATTTGACAACTGCCGATTTCTATGAAAAAGTAAAAAATTCAGAGGTATTCCCAACGAGTTCACAACCAGCAGTTGGTGAAACAATTGAATTATTCCGTGAATTATCCCATCATTATGATGCTATTATTCCAATTCTTTTATCCAGTGGGATTAGCGGAACTTATCAAACAGTTGTGACAGTTGCAGAAGAATTACAAGATGAAGTGTTGATTTATCCAATCGATTCAGGAATTAGCTGTGCACCTCAAGCTCGTGCAGTTCGTCTTGCTGCAATGATGGCAAAAGATGAACAATATACAGCTAAAGAAATTGTAGCTTGTGTTCAACAATTAGTAGATCGTACAACAGCTTACTTCATCGTAGATGATTTGAACAATCTTCAAAGAGGTGGACGTTTATCAGCAGGTGCTGCATTAGTGGGTTCTATGTTGAAAATTAAACCAATTTTAACATTTGAAGATAAGAAAATTGTGGCGTTGGAAAAAATTCGTACACAACAAAAAGCGATGAAGCGAATTGAGCAATTATTTGAAGAAGCTACTCAAACAACAGATGGAGATGGATACGAATTAGTCATTATTCATGCGAATGCTCCAGAAGCAGGAGAAGCATGGCGTGCTCAAATTCAAGAGAAATATCCAAAATTAAGAACGTCTCTAGCATATTTTGGTCCAGTTATTGGAACACATTTAGGGCAAGGCGCTCTAGGATGTTCATGGGATATTGTTATTGAGAAAAATTTAGAAAATATTGAAGCTTAAACTCATAGGATGGAAATAGAATGATGAATTCTATTTTCATCTTTTTTGTTTGTAAAAAATTTCCAAATAAAAAATATTTTCCGACATTTTTTTCGTATATATAGTTGAGGTGGTTTGAATGAAGATTGCTCGAGATTCAAATGGAGAATTAGTCTATGTATATAAAGGAATTGAATTGGATAAATCAGAATATTATGCTTGTCCGACTTGTGGGGAGCCTGTTCAGATTTGTCAAAAGAAAAATGGGGAGTATTTTTTTAGGCATGTAACACAAGCAAGGCATGATGGAGAAACAGAGGCTCATCAAAAAGGAAAAGAAGAATTACAAGAAAGCCTCGTACAACAAGGATATCAAGCAGAATTAGAACGATATGAAGCGTTAATTGGACAAATTCCGGATCTTACTATTGAATTAGGTGAAAAAGAATGGGTGTTGGAATATCAATGTAGTGTCATTCCAATAAAAGAAATGATAACTCGAACAAAGGCATTAGAAAGTTTGGGGAGAGGTGTATCGTGGATTCTGGGGAAGAAATTTTTACAAAAAAACTTATGTGAGATGACTTTGTATTGTGTTCGACATCATCCCAAATTAGGAAATTATGTGTGCTTCTATACGGATAAGCAATGGATCATTCATCATCATTTAACCTTGTACCTTCATAAAAGGAAGTATCTATTTCAGGAGAGTCGGTGTGACTTAAATAAACTCGATTGGAAGAAAATGTTTCAGATTTTTGAAGAGTCGGAAAATGTACAAATTTCTCCAACAAAAAGTAAAGAGCAGGCATGGACAAAAGAAGAGTGGCAAGCATTTGTTTTAAGTCTGCAAAAAGAAAATCGACAATTTCTAGAAGCGCTCTATCATCATAGGTGGACGTTTAATCAACTAGAGATTTGCAGTCATTACCCGAAATATTCATGGAGTATGAAAACATCTAATATCATTTGGCAGGGGTATTTATTAATGGAGATTGATAGGCTAAAAATGAATCAGATTTTTTCTATTCAGCAATGTTATGAGTATATGCAAAAATTAGCCAGCATAAAGAAAATTCGTTTTTCTTTATGTTATGAGCAAAAGAAAGTTTGTAAGTGTGAGATAGAAGCTTTTTTGAGAAAAATGATGCAAGAAACACATTGTCTGGCTCGATTACCAGACGGAAGGTGGAAGAAAATAAAAAACTAGCAAGAGAAGGAGAGGTCTCTTGCTAGTAGTCAATTAAGCTTTAAATTGTTGATGAATTTTTTTGAAAATTGGATATAAAATTGGAACAGTAATAACTGTGAAAGCAGCTGAACCAAATGTTCCTAAAATTTTAGTGAAAGCTGCAATGAATGCAGGAGTAAATGCTAGTCCACCCATAATCATTCCACGTAAGAAAGTGTATTTGACTAAGTTTAAAATGATTTTAATGACAGCAGCTAAAATACCAATTCCGATAATGTTTACAGCTTTGTCGTTTTGGTGAAGTGTTTTTTCATAAACAAGGTGAATTCCCCAGCATACGATAAGAGATTCTAAAATCGTAATCCAAACTTCAGCGGCATAACCGTTTAAAATATCGAAAATTCCTAATCCTAAAGTAGCAGCAATCGCCCCTTTTTTACTACCGAATACTAAGCATCCAACAACGACTAGGGCATTTCCAAAGTGGACGAATTGGTGTCCTAAAGGAATTCTAAATAATTGAACTCCTAAGAAAATTAAAGCCGCAAATAATGCGATTTGTGTTAATTCACGTAATGAATAATGTTTCATGTATAATTCCTACTTTCTATGAATGAAATAATTGTGTGAGAAGATGCAATTGTGGCTCGAAAGCAACTCCGTATTGTAAATCTTTTTCTTGAGTAATCGTTTTTTGAAGAGTAGCGTCAAGAAAAGTTGTAGCAATGGATAATGCTTTTTCTAAAGAATATCCTTGTAAAATACAAGCACTTAGAATTGCTGAGACAATATCTCCAGTTCCAAAAAAATGATGCGGATAATGCGGCGTAAAAGCTGTCGCAAATTGTTCTGTTGCAGCATCGTAGCTCAATAATCCGATGGAACCAACTTCAGTTTGAATACCCGTCAAGATAACTTTTTTAGCTCCTAAACCTGCTAACTTCTTAGCGAGTTCCTGGTAAGCTTCTACTGGTTGCACTCCTTCTAAATACTCTGTTTTAGTTAATAATGCAGCTTCCGTAAGATTGGGAAGAATGACATCTGCTTTGGAACATACGGTTCTCATTTGTTGGACATATTCTTCTGTAAAGCCGCTATATAACTTCCCGTGATCGCCCATAATTGGGTCGACGATGAGGAGAGCATCTGGATTTTGAGTGGTATGATAGTCTAATAAGAGTTTTAATTGCTCGATTTGTCTGCAATATCCAATAAATAGAGCATCTGTTTTTAAGCTTAATGCTTTCCATTGTTCTAAACTTTGTTTTGTAAAGTCTAGTAGTTCTTGGATAGCAATTTGCCCAAATCCTCCTGTATGAGAGGATAGTAAAATGGTTGGTAAAAGTATCGTTTCAATCTGGCAACAAGCCATAATAGGAATGGCAGGAGTCAGCGCTACTTTTCCGATTCCGGATAAATCATTGGCCAATATAATCCGTTTTTGTACCACGAAAGCACCTCCTATTTTTAGAAGTTGAACTCATTGTAATTCAGGATGGGATAAGGTACAATATTTTTCGAATAGAATTGTACCGGTACAGATAGAGAGGTGTGTCATGTTTAAATATCAAGAAGTAAGTCTGCAAATTCGTCAGCAAATCGAAGAAGGTACTTATAAAAAGGGAGATCGACTTCCTTCGATTCGTGAAATGATTCAACAGTATGAATGTAATAAAGATACGATTTTAAAAGCGTTACATCTCTTAAAGGAAGAAAGTTTAATTTATCCAGTTGAAAAGAGTGGGTATTATGTGTTGAAAAATCGAGTACCCGTTCGAAATACGACAAAAATAGGCTTGCCGAATCCAATGCAATTTCCGATTGAAGATTTTAGAAAATGTTTGAATGAGTCAGTTATGGCAAGTTATGAAGGAGCTACTAATCAGAAAGAATCCATCCGAGGAGACCGTGAATTAATCGAAGCAATGGTGCCATTATTAGAAAGTTATGGAGTGTATGCAAAGGAAGGACAATTATCCATTACAACGGGGACACAACAAGCGTTATATATTTTACTTCAACTCATTGGTACAGGTGGACTTTTATTAGAACAGCCGACGTATAGTCGTATGAATCAATTAGTGAAGGAATTAGAAATTCCGTATCATATGATTGAACGAGAACAGACACAAGACACCATTTCATTAGAAAAGTTAGAACAAATTTTTCAAAGTGGTACGATTCGTTATTTTTATACGATTTCTAGATTTCATAATCCTCTTGGGATGAGTTATCCAGATAGTGTTAAAAAGAAAATAGTAGAACTAGCAGAAAAATACCAAGTCTATATTATTGAAGACGATTATATGGCGGATTACGAACGAGGAACTGCAACGCCTTTGCATTATTTTGATACGAATGAGAGAGTCATCTATGTAAAATCATTTTCGTCGATTTTATTTTCTGCTTTTAAAATGGGAATCGTCGTACTGCCAAATGCTTTAATAAAGGAATTTGAAAAGAGGAAGCAATTATTAGATTTTGATTCGAATTTACTCATGCAAAAAACATTAGCATTATTTATTCAAAATGGATTATTCGAAAAACATCGACAAAAAATGGTGGCGCACTATCACGAAAAGTCCCAACAATTTAGACAGTTATTAGAACAGTCAGCGTTAGAAAACATACATTTACATGGGACACAATTGTTATTAGAAAATCGTCAATTATCACTTCTAAAAGAGCAGCTAAATGCTGAAATAACAATCGACACATTAGAAGATGCCTATATTGAAGAAAAAACACCGCAAATTTTTTCATTAGATGTCTATGCTTTATCAATGGAAGAAATGCAAGATTTAATACACTTACTAGAAGAGAGGGGGGAAGTAGATGAATAAGGAAGAGATTTTAAAACATTATTATGGGTACGATAGTTTCAGACCTGCACAAGGAGAAATTATTGAAACAATTTTATCCAAAAGAGATGTTCTAGCAATTATGCCCACTTCTGCAGGAAAATCGATTTGTTTCCAAGTTCCAGCGTTAATGTTAGAAGGCATTACAATTGTGGTGTCGCCCTTAATTTCCTTAATGTATGATCAAGTGACTTCGTTAAAAGAAATGGGAATCCAAGCAATTCTACTCAATAGTGCCATGACTTCAATCGAATATTATCAAGCAATTGAACAATTACAAAGAGACGAAGTGAAGTTATTATATGTTGCTCCAGAGCGGTTTGAACAAGAAGGATTTCTAGAGATGATGCAAGGAATTCAGATTAGCATGGTTGCAGTTGACGAAGCACACTGTATTTCACAATGGGGGCAAGATTTTAGACCTAGTTATCAAAATATCGACACATTCGTTGCGCAACTTCCTGCTCGTCCGATTGTGGCAGCTTTTACCGCAACTGCTACTCCAAGAGTTCGTCAAGACATTAAGCAACAATTAAAATTACAACATCCTTTTGAAGTGGTGACGAGTTTTGACCGTGCAAATTTATATTTTGGAATGGAAGAGCCAAGAGATAAAATGAGCCGTCTACTAGAGTTAATTAAGGAAAAGGAACCGACGATTGTTTTCTGTAATACACGTAAAGAAGTCGAAAAAGTCTGTGAGAAGTTACAAAAGAAGGGGATTGCTGCGGATTGGTATCATGCAGGATTAAGCCCTGAAGCTAGAAGCAAAGTACAAGAAGATTTTATTTTCGACAGAATTGATGTCATTGTAGCGACGAATGCATTTGGAATGGGAATTGATAAGTCCAATGTGAGAAAAGTGATTCACTATAATATGCCTAAAGACATCGAAAGTTATTATCAAGAAGCAGGACGTGCCGGTCGAGATGGAGAGCCTGCGGAATGTATTTTATTATATGGGGCAAAAGACATTATTATTAATAAGTTTTTAGTGAAACAAAATCAAGATAAAGTCGGTATGGCAAAACTCAATGAAATGATTGATTATTGTCGAACAGTGCGTTGTTTAAGAGGATTTATGCTAGATTATTTTGGACAAAAAGATGTTCCAGAAGATTGTGTGCATTGCACGAATTGCTTAAATAAAGTGACGTTAACAGATGTGACACCACAAGCGCAAATGATTTTATCGTGTATTATTCGAATGAAAGAACAATACGGAATGAGTAAAGTGTCAGAAGTGTTACGAGGAAGTAAACGTGCGGAGATGAAAGCACTTCGTTTAGATCAATTATCCACGTATGGCATTATGAAAGATTATTCGGATAAAGCGTTAAAAGAATTTATGTCGTCCTTAATTGCGGATCGTTATATTGAAGTGGAAGGATTACAATATCCGATTTTACAAGTGAGTGATTTAGGAAAGAAAGCATTGAAAAATCGTGAGAAAATCGAAGTGAAACCAATTGTTGCTCAAATTCTGCAAAAACCAGATGCGATTCAGCAACATAAAGTACAAGATAATGCACCATTTGATGAAATCTTGTATGACCGATTACGTTCAATTCGTATGGATTTAGCATTTGCTCAAAATGTTCCACCATTCTTAGTGTTCTCAGATAAAACGCTGAAAGAATTTTGCCGTCATTTACCAACGACGGATCGAGAATTCTTACAAATTAGTGGAGTTGGGGAGAAAAAACTAGAGACTTATGGGGAAGCCTTTATGCAGGTCATTCGTGAGTATAAACAATAAAGATTGCTTGCTAAAATTTCTTAAATCATTTGCATTTTTAGTGTGCCTTTGGTATAGTATTTCTTATAAATTCAACATCTCCATAAGGGAGTAACTTGCAACGAAAGTTGTGGTAATATCAACAACAAGTGAACCTGTTTCGCTGGTATTATCTTAATTAGTGAGACTTATGCTATTTTCAAGTCCTTGAAGTAGTATAAGTCTTTTTTTATGGGGATAAAAAATATAAAGGAGTGTCGACTTTGACAAAACAAGCCGCATACACACAAACGGAAGAACAAGTTCTTTCAAGTGTACAATCTACTAAAGAAGGGTTAACTTCTGCTCAAGCAAAAGAACGTTTAGAAAAATACGGTCCGAATGCTTTACAAGCAGGTGAGAAGACTACTTTACTGCAAAAATTCATTAATCAGTTTAAAGACTTCATGATTATTGTTTTACTTGCAGCAGCAGTTATTTCATTTTTTGCCCATGAAGGAGCTCCAGATCCAACGGATGCAATTGTAATTTTAGCCGTTGTTATCTTAAATGCAATTGTAGGGGTAATCCAAGAATCAAAAGCAGAAGAAGCAATTGAAGCATTACAAAAAATGGCTTCTCCAGTTGCGACAGTTTTACGTGATGGTGAACCTGTTCATGTAAAAGGGGAAGACATTGTAGTTGGAGATATCGTGATTTTAGAAGCAGGGGATGTTGTTCCTGCCGATATGCGATTATTAGAAGTAAACACGATTAAAATTGAAGAAGCTGCGTTAACAGGGGAATCTGTACCAGTAGAAAAAGATTTAGTCATTCCTGAAGGGGAAGATGTTGGTATTGGTGACCGTTCAAATATGGCATTTGCTAGTACAAATGTAACTTATGGACGTGCATTAGGGGTTGTTACAGCAACAGGTATGGATACTGAAGTTGGTAAAATTGCCCATATGTTAGCGAACACGGAAGAAAGTAAAACTCCATTACAAGAAAACCAAGATGCTTTAGGTAAATGGTTAACGATTATGATTTTAGTCATTGCCGTTATTATTTTCGGAATTGGTTTACTCCGTGGATACGAATGGACTCATATGTTATTAACAGCGATTGCGATTGCAGTTGCAGCGATTCCAGAAGGATTACCAGCTATTTCAACGATTATCTTAGCATTAGGAACTCAAAAAATGGCAAGCCGTCATGCATTAGTTCGTAAATTGCCTGCTGTTGAAACATTAGGTGGTGTTGAAGTTATCTGTTCAGATAAAACAGGTACGTTAACATTAAACCAAATGACTGTTGAAAAAATGGTATTCAATAATGAAATTCATGATACTCACGAAGAAATGAACGAATCAATTTCAGCACTTCGTATTATGAATTTAGCAAATGACACTAAAATTACAGAAGAAAAATTAATTGGTGATCCAACTGAAACTGCAATGGTTCAATTTGGATTAGATAAAGGCTATGATGTACGTGTTGATTTAGAAAAAAATCCACGTGTAGCAGAAGTACCATTTGATTCAACTCGTAAATTAATGTCAACGATTCATCAATTAGAAGCTGGAAACTATTTAGTAGCAACAAAAGGTGCTCCAGATATGTTACTTGAAAAAGTAACTCATATTGAAGAAAACGGACAAGTTCGTCCAATTACTCAAGAAGACCGTGATACATTAGCTCGCTTAAATAAAGAAATGGCGACT
Organism: uncultured Granulicatella sp.; assembly: GCF_963545075.1. GTDB lineage: Bacteria > Bacillota > Bacilli > Lactobacillales > Aerococcaceae > Granulicatella. Next base: position 9,189 of record NZ_CAUUHX010000031.1, on the reverse strand, counting down.
CAAGCTTTACGTGTATTAGCAATTGCTTATAAATACATTGACCAAGTTCCAGAAACAATGGATCCAGAATCTGTTGAGTTTGACTTTGTATTTGCAGGATTAGTCGGAATGATTGACCCTGAGAGAAAAGAAGCAGCTATAGCGATTCAAGTTGCTAAAGAAGCAGGCATTCGTACAGTGATGATTACAGGTGACCACCGTGATACAGCCCAAGCGATTGCAAAACGTTTAGGAATTTTACGTCCTGATCAAGAAGATGGTGTCCTAACAGGTGCAGAATTAAATGAAATTTCTGATGAAGAATTAGCACGTACGATTGAAGATTACTCAGTATATGCTCGTGTATCTCCAGAACATAAAGTTCGTATTGTAAAAGCATGGCAAGCAGATGGAAAAGTTGTTTCAATGACTGGTGATGGTGTAAACGATGCTCCATCTCTAAAACAAGCCGATATCGGTGTCGGTATGGGTATTACAGGTACAGAAGTATCTAAAGGTGCTAGTGATATGGTTCTTGCAGACGATAACTTTGAAACAATTGTTGTAGCGGTTGAAGAAGGTCGTAAAGTATTCTCAAATATCCAAAAAGCAGTTCAATATTTATTATCTGCAAACTTCGGGGAAGTTATGACTTTATTTATTGCTACAATGGCTGGTTGGTCGATTCTTGAACCAATTCACATTTTATGGATTAACTTAGTAACAGACGTATTCCCAGCGATTACATTGGGAATGGAAGATGCAGAAGCGGATATTATGAAACATCCACCTCGTGGTAAGAGTTCTAACTTCTTATCTAATGGGGTATTACCAAGTATTTACTATCAAGGTTTCTTCGAGGGTGGAGTTACTTTATTCGTATATTGGTATGCGACTCATGCTGCTGGTTGGGGAGTTCCAACTGGTGAAACAATGGCATTTGCGACTCTTGGTTTAATTCAGTTATTCCATGCATTTAACGTGAAATCTGTTTATAAATCTTTAGCAACTGTTGGAGTATTTAAAAATAAAATGTTCAACATTGCGATTGTTGTGTCTGCTTTAATGTTATTATCAGTACTAGTAGTTCCTGGTTTAACAACTGTGTTCAGTGTGACAGTGTTGAATTTAGAACAATGGTTAGTTGTGTTAGCAGCTGCATTCTCAATTGTTCCATTCGTTGAAATTGCAAAAGCAATTATGAGAGCAATGGGCTTGGACCAAGACTAAATAATTTTTTATAGACTTTTCTTACAATAGCTAGGACGCAAGCAGCCTCGCGAAAGCGAGTCTCATTGCTAAATTTTGAGCCTGTAGTCTCAAAATTTCCTGTGACAGAATCGGCTTTTGCCGGTTCTGTCACTACAGCTATGGAGAAAAGTCTATTTTGTTTGTGCCATAAGAGGATTTTACGTTTGAGATGTTTTTTGGTAATAGACTTGTCTATAGTTGCTAGGACGTCAGTAACTATGGAAAGTCTTTTTTTGTTTGCAAAAATTATCACTTTTATAGCTTATAAATGTTGGTATGATAGAAATATAGTTTCTAACTTTAACGACTAGTAAAAATAAACAATGCTGAAATCGGTCAAATTTCGTTGACCCGACTGTGATAATTCGGTATAGTACCACTTGTATCACGTGACATTTAGAAATATTAAAGTGAGGAAATTTAATGAAATTAAGAAATTTATTTTTAACAGCAGTTGCTGCAGTAACATTAGCAGCTTGCGGAAATCAAACAAGTAAACAAGAAACAGCAAAAGAAACTAAACCAGCTGAACATGTAAAAGTAGCCGTTGTAGGTAGCGCTGCTCATGAAATCTGGGACTTCGTTGCTGAAAAAGCGAAAAAAGAAAATATTGATTTAGAAGTTGTAGAAATGAATGACTACGTATTGCCAAATACAGCATTAGAAGAAGGGTCAGTTCAATTAAACGCCTTCCAACATCGTGCATATTTAGCACAATGGAACAAAGATAAAGGTTCAGATATTAAAGAAATCGGAACAACATTTATCGTGCCATTATATTATTTCTCAACAAAATATAAATCATTAAAAGATTTACCTGAAAATGCAAAAGTATTAGTACCAAAAGAAGTTGCGATTCAAGGTCGTGCATTAGTAGCATTAGAAACAGAAGGATTAATTACCTTAAAAGAAGGGGTAGGAACAAAAGCCTCTCTAGCTGATATTACAAGCAATCTACGTAACTTAGAAATTATTGAAGCAGAATCAGCTCAAGCACCTCGTTTATTACAAGATGTAGATGCAGCTTCAATCAATGGTTCAATGGCTCAAGATGCAGGATTAAAAGTTGAAGACTATATCTTCACAGATGCTGATCACTTAGATACAATTCCAAAAGATCGTTTCAATATCATTGCTGCTAATGCTAAAGATGCTGATAATCCAACATACAAAAAAATTGTTGAGTTATTCCAAGCAGATGATGTAGCGAAGAAAATGAATGAAATTGGACCAGGACAATACTTCCCAGTGTGGAATGCAGAAAAATAGTCTGATATAAAATAGTCATCTCTCTCCAAACGAACAACTTTCACCATTAAAGGTGTCAGTTGTTCGTTTTATTTTGTTTTTTAAGGCTAGTTTTTATCTTGAAAAGCAAAACGGAAATAAGAATACGTACATTAATTTGTTAAAGCAATAAAAATATACGTATTTTGTATTGCTTTTCAACCAATGATGAAGTATACTAACCTCGTTCTTAATAAAACACTTAAAGGAGCTAGAAACTTCATGGAAAATTTCTTTCAATTAAAAGAAAATAAAACAACTTTTGGGACGGAACTTTTAGCGGGGCTTACAACATTTTTTGCAATGTCTTATATCATCTTTGTAAACCCTAGTATTCTTAGTCAAACAGGTATGCCATTCCAGGCAGTATTCCTATCTACTATTATTGCTTCTGTCGTAAGTACATTAGTAATGGGTCTATTTGCAAATGTACCTTATGCATTAGCACCAGGGATGGGGTTAAATGCGTTCTTTACATTTACAGTAGTATTTGGATTAGGATTTTCTTGGCAAGAAGCATTAGCAATGGTATTTATTTGTGGTTTATTAAATATTTTCATTACAGTAACAAAAATTCGTAAAATGATTATCCAAGCAATTCCAGTTAGTATGCAACATGCCATTGGTGGAGGAATTGGGGTATTCGTTGCATATATCGGATTGAAAAATGCAAACTTATTAAGTTTCTTAACAGATGCTAAAACAATTACAACGATTAATAATCAACCGTTTCAAGCGACTACAGAAGCTTTTAAAGGCGGTATTTTCTCTGTTACTTCTAATGGTGGGGTAGTTCCTTCATTAGTGAACTTTACTCAAAGTGATGCACTATTAGCATTAATTGGATTATTCATTACAGTTATTTTAGTCATTAAAAATGTTCGTGGAGCAATCTTAATTGGAATTATCGCTACAACTTTATTAGCAATTCCAATGGGTGTCGTTGATTTATCAACAGTGAATTGGTCTCAAAATTCATTAGCTTCAGCATTTTCAGATTTACAAGTAACATTATTTGCAGCATTTGGTCCTGAAGGAATGGGTAAATTATTCTCAAATCCTGCTAAATTACCATTAGTGTTAATGACGATTTTTGCATTTAGTTTATCGGATACATTTGATACATTAGGAACATTTATTGGAACAGGTCGTAAGACAGGAATCTTCTCAGCAGAAGATGAAAGAATGTTAGAAGAAGGTTCAGGTTTCTCTTCTAAAATGGATAAAGCTTTATTTGCAGATGCGATTGGAACTTCAATTGGGGCAGTTTTCGGAACAAGTAATACAACAACTTATGTAGAAAGTGCAGCAGGTATCGGAGCAGGAGGTCGTACTGGATTAACAGCTGTAACAACAGCAGCATTATTAGCAGCTTCAGCATTATTAGCACCATTTGTAGGTATCGTACCTGCAGCAGCAACAGCTCCAGCGTTAATTATTGTAGGGGTGATGATGTTATCATCTTTTGCAGATGTACAATGGGATCATTTAGACGAAGCTGTACCAGCATTCTTTGCAGGAATCTTTATGGCACTTTGCTACAGCATTTCATACGGAATTGCAGCAGGCTTCATCTTCTACTGCTTCATTAAAACATTAACAGGCAAATCTAAAGAAGTTCACCCAATTTTATGGGTAGCAACAGGGTTATTCATTTTGAACTTCATTATTTTAGCCTTTCTATAGCTTTTCCCTTATATCTTTTCTCCCAAAGAGGTAAAATGAAGTTACGATTTTAGTAACTTCGTTTTGCTTTATAAAGGAATTATTAAGGAAATAAAAAGAATTGTTTGGAATTCATTTAATTTCAAACATTTTCTAAAAAGCTATGCTATAATGTTGTAGAGTTCAAAAGAAAGGAATTGAAATATGATTACATTAAAATCAAATCGTGAAATTGAAGCGATGAACGAATCTGGTTCATTATTAGCGTCTATTCACGTTGCATTACGAGACTTTATTAAACCGGGAGTAACAACTTGGGAAATTGACCAATTTGTTCAAAAGAAAATTGAAGAAGTGGGTGGCTCAGCTCCTCAAATTGGATATGAAGGATATAAGTATGCTACTTGTACAAGTATTAATGACGAAATCTGTCATGGATTCCCTCGTCGTAAACCCTTGAAATCAGGAGACTTAGTTAAAGTTGATTTCTGTGTAGACTTAAAAGGAGCATTATCAGATTCCTGTTGGAGTTACATTGTTGGAGAATCTACTCCAGAATTAGATCGTTTATATGAAGTGACAAAAAAAGCACTTTATTTAGGAATCCAACAAGCACAAGTGGGTAATCGTATTGGAGATATTGGTCATGCGATTCAAACGTATGTAGAAAATGAAGGGTTCTCAGTTGTTCGTGAATTTATCGGACATGGAATTGGGCCAACGATTCATGAAAGTCCATCTGTTCCTCACTATGGCGAACCAGGAAAAGGTCTTCGCTTAAAAGAAGGAATGGTTATTACAATTGAACCAATGGTGAATACTGGAACATGGAAATCAGAAATGGAAAGTAATGGTTGGACAGCTCACACATTAGATGGTGGATTAAGTTGCCAATTTGAACATACATTAGCGATTACAAAAGATGGTCCACGTATTTTAACATTACAACCTGATCATACGGAAGATGTGTTATAGAAGTTTAAAGGAGGAATAGCAATGGCTATTTTAGTAGCAGGGGGAGCAGGTTATATCGGTTCTCATACAGTAGTAGAATTAGATAAAGCGGGGTATGAAGTTGTTATTTTAGATGATTTTTCTAATAGTTCACCTGAAGTGTTGAAACGATTAACAACGATTACAGGAAAAGAATTTCCATTTTATGAAGGATCTATTTTAGATCATGACTTTTTAACAGAAGTATTCTCAAAAGAAAAAATTGATTGCGTGATTCAGTTTGCAGGTTTCAAAGCAGTAGGAGAATCTGTAGTCAAACCGTTAGAATATTATCATAATAATATTACAGGTACATTAGTGTTATTAGATGTCATGAGAAACTTTGGAGTGAAAAATATTGTTTTCAGTTCAAGTGCAACAGTTTATGGAATGAATAATACGGTACCGTTTAAAGAAGGAATGCCAACAAGTGCAACAAACCCTTATGGATATACAAAAGTGATGTTAGAACAAATTTTAAATGACGTAGCTTTTGCTGATAAAGAATGGTCTGTTACAAACTTACGTTATTTCAATCCGATTGGAGCTCACGAAAGTGGCTTGATTGGTGAAAATCCAAATGGAGTTCCCAACAACTTAATGCCTTATATTACACAAGTGGCAGTTGGTAAATTACCACAGTTAAGCGTATTTGGGGATGACTATGATACACATGATGGAACAGGGGTTCGAGACTATATTCACGTTGTGGATTTAGCAAGAGGACATGTTCTTGCAGTGAAAGATAATATCGGAAATCCTGGAGCTAAAGTATATAACTTAGGAACTGGAATTGGTTATAGTGTATTAGACTTAGTTCATGCATTTATGAAAGAAAATAATGTAGAGATTCCATATAAAATTTGCCCACGCCGTGCTGGAGATATTGCCACTTGTTATGCAGATGCTACAAGAGCAAAAGAAGTTCTAGGTTGGGTTGCTGAAAAAGACTTAAACGACATGGTTCGTGATTCTTGGAATTGGCAAAAAAATAATCCTCAAGGATACTAGAAATAAAAATATTTTATAAACGGAAAATTCGTTTTTTTACATTTTATTGTACAAAGTCTCATCAATAGGTGAGGCTTTTTTACTTTTTAATATCGAAATAAAATAAATTTTGATACAATAGATTAGGAAGAAGAACGGAGGGATATCATGCAAATAACAAAAATTGAAGTGCAAAAGAAAAAACAAAATCGTTTCAATATATACATTAATGACGAATTTGCATTTGGAGTCGATGAAGCGACCTTATTAAAATTTGCATTAACAAAAGGGACAGAATTAACGCAAGGTACAATCCGTGAAATTGAACAGGAAACACAGTATCAAAACGCCTATCAAAAAGCGTTGCATTTTTTAAATTTTAAGCTTAGGACAGCAAAAGAAGTATATGAAAAGCTCGAGAAGCTTGAAGTGTCTGATGAAGTGATTAATAAGGTTTTACAGCAATTAATGGATCATGGTTTCGTCAATGACCAGTTTTATGCTGAAAGTTATGTGCGAGAAAATTTTGCATTACAGAAAAGAGGTCCAAAAGCTGTAGCGTTTGAATTAAAGAAAAAAGGGGTAAATGATTCTATTATTCAAAAAGCGTTGGCAGAATTTGATGAAGCGATACAATTAGATCAAGCAATCGAAATTGCACAAAAATATGTTGATAGACAAGGGAACGCACCTGTTAAGACGGTAAAACAAAAAGTGTATGGCTTTCTATTGCAAAGAGGATATGATTTAGATATCGTACAATCAGTGATTTCAGAATTAACATTTGAAAAACAAGAAGAGAATGAAGAAGAGTTAGTCATGAAACAAGGAGAGCGAATTTTGAAAACTTTACTTTCTAAATATGAAGTGACGGATTCCCAAGTATGGTATCAATTAAAAGGAAAGTTGTACCAAAAAGGTTTCAGCAGTTCGGCAATTGATGAAGCGATTGAAAAGTTAAAATTGGAGAGTGAAGAATGGATTTAGAACAATATGGAATAGAAATGTGGTCTGAAGAGAAAATTGCTTCATTTCAAGAAAAATTATTAGCATGGTATGACAAAGAGAAAAGAGATTTGCCATGGAGACGTTCGAATAATCCTTATCATATATGGGTAAGTGAAATCATGCTGCAACAAACAAGAGTCGACACAGTTATTCCGTACTATCATCGGTTCTTAAAAATTTTTCCTACAATTGAGTCTTTAGCAAATGCACAAGAAGAAGAGTTGTTAAAAGTTTGGGAAGGTTTGGGTTATTATTCCAGAGTCAGAAATATGCAAAAAGCAGCTATACAAATTATGGAAGAATTTGGCGGTAAATTTCCAAGTACGATGGAAGAAATTCAAACATTAAAAGGAATTGGACCGTATACAGCAGGAGCGATTGCTAGTATTGCCTTTAATTTGCCAGAACCAGCAGTAGATGGGAATTTAATGCGTGTCATTAGCCGATTATTTGAAATAGGATTAGATATCGGGAATCCATCTAATAGAAAAGTATTTCAAGCAGTTGCAGAAAAAATTATTTCAAAAGAACGTCCTGGGGACTTTAACCAAGCATTAATGGACTTAGGATCAGATATTGAGTCACCAGTAACTCCGCATCCAGAAGATAGCCCAGTAAAAGAATTTAGTGCAGCCTATTTAAATGGAACAATGCATTTATATCCAGTGAAAATTCCTAAGAAAAAGCCTGTACCAATGAAGTGGCAAGCATTTGTCATTCAAAATGAAAAGGGACAATATTTACTAGAGAAAAATACTTATGCTGATTTATTAAGTGGATTTTGGCATTTTCCATTAATAAGAGATTACACTCCAACAGATAAACAGTTGAGTTTATTAGATGAAATAGCGGAAGAAGTTGAAGATTATCCAAATAAAAATATTCCATTAGAAACGCAATTTGAATCGATATATCAAGTAAAAATTCAAAAAGATAAGAAGTTGAAAGGTGTAGTTAAACATATTTTCAGTCATCAAAAATGGGAAATAGAAGTAACAACATATGAAGTTCAAGAAAATTACAGAATAGAAGAATTAAGTGATAGAGAGTTAAGATGGGTAGAAGCAGAAGAGTTTCATAAAATGCCATTTTCTAAAGTACAAACAAAATTATGGAAATATGTATCAGGGCAACTCAAGAATAATAAGTAGTAGATATTCACACACGCGATGAAATGTGCTATACTACAATCGAGAATGAATGTAAAGAAAAGGGAGCTTTTCTAAAATCGATATAGAAGGTTGGACTCGTGATGCAAAATCCAAGAGAAGGAGAATTCATCACTGTCAAGAGTTATAAACATGATGGCAGTCTTCATCGTACGTGGAGAGATAGTATGGTCTTAAAAACAAGCGACCAAGCAATTATCGCTTGTAATGATCATACACTAGTAACTGAAGCGGATGGAAGACGTTGGCTAACAAGAGAACCAGCATTGTTATATTATCATAAGCATTACTGGTTTAATGTAGTAACCATGATTCGTCAAAAAGGAATATCCTACTATTGTAATCTCGCTTCTCCCTATGTATTAGATAAAGAAGCGTTAAAATATATTGATTATGATTTAGATATTAAAATATTCCCGGATGGTGAAAAAAGACTATTAGATGTCGACGAATATGAACAACACCGCCGACAAATGCATTATTCAAAAGAAATTGATCAAATTTTGAAGGCGAATGTTGAGATTCTAGTCGATTGGATTAATAATAAAAAAGGTCCGTTTTCACCAGAGTATGTTGACTTATGGTATGAACGTTATTGTCAACTAACCTATCGTAAACAATAGCTCAAGGTAGTGTGAGTAAGAGAGTGTTTTGAAGCGAATGCTTCAAAACACTTTTTTCTTAAAAATATAAAAAAAGTTGTAAAAAGGACTTGAAAAGTTTTTCCAGCTATGGTAAATTATAAACACTGTTAACGAACGTTCGCGTTTGAAGCGATTACGAAAAATAAATTTTAAAAATAATTTAAAAAAGTTGTTGACAGAGAAAAACACCTATGATAATATAT
>NZ_CAUUHX010000030.1:0-21520 GCF_963545075.1 uncultured Granulicatella sp. | reverse complement strand
ACCATAAAGAAACTCACCAACATTCAAGTAAAAATGAAAAACAACATCATCACTGCCATTGCCATCATGGACAAATTGAACAAGCGATTCAATTATTAAAACAGGCAGGATTTAAGTATACAAGTAAACGGGAGAAAATTATTGAAATTTTTAGTCATGAAGATCGCTATTTGTCCGCAAAACAAGTACAACAATTGTTAGAAGCAGATTTTCCAAATATGAGTTATGATACCATTTATCGTAATTTATATGATTTTACAGATTTAGGCATTTTAGAAACAACTGAATGGAATGGTGAAAAATTATTCCGTTTTGGATGTAGTCATGAAGGTCATCATCATCATTTTATTTGTGAAAAATGTGGGCGTACAAAAGAAATTGAGTTTTGTCCAATGACTTATTTTGAAACACAATTAGAGGGTTGCGAAGTACATTCTCATCGTTTTGAAATTTTTGGATTATGTGAAAAATGTGCTCGTACAAGTTCATAATTCAAAAGAAATAACTTAATTTTTAAGGAAAAATATTAGTGTATCTAATTGACAATTGAGCAAACCTTTTCTATAATAAAAAAAGGACATTTCGTTTGTTTGGTTATTCTATTCAAAAGAAAACAGTTACTTTTAATGCTCGGAGGGAGGGAATAGGATATGTCAAAAACAGTTGTTCGTAAAAACGAATCACTTGATGATGCTCTTCGTCGCTTCAAACGTACTGTTTCTAAAACTGGAACTTTACAAGAGGCTCGTAAACGTGAGTTTTATGAAAAACCAAGTGTAAGACGTAAGAAAAAATCAGAGGCAGCTCGTAAACGTAAGTTCTAGTCAACTCTGTGTATCATATGACTAAGTAAAGGCTGGGATTTTACGTCTCAGTCTTTTTCGTATTTTAAGGAGTGGAAAACATGAGTTTAAAAGAAACATTGAATAATGATATTAAAACAGCTATGAAAGCAAAAGATAAAGAAACTTTAGCAGTATTAAGAATGATTAAAACAGCTGTTCAAGCAGCAGAAATCGATAAAAAAGAAGAATTAAATGCTGAAGAAGAATTAACGATTTTAGCACGTGAAGCAAAACAACGTCGTGAATCATTAGCAGAATTTGTTAAAGCAGGGCGTGATGAATTAGTTGCCAAAACAGAAGCTGAAATTGAAATTGTAGAACGTTACTTACCAAAACAATTATCAGTTGAAGAAGTAAAAGAAGTCATTGCAACTGTAGCTGAAAAAATTGGTGCAACAACTCAAAAAGAATTCGGTAAATTAATGGGTGCTGTTATGCAAGAATTAAAAGGAAAAGCAGACGGCAATGTGATTAAAGAACAAGTGAAAGCTCATTTAGGTTAATCAGAATTCAAATAGACTTTTAGTCATTTCAGGATGAAAGAAAATAAGAATTAATTTATGAAATAGATTTTTGTTTAAAAGCCCACAGCGTAAATGATTCTCAAGATAATATGCTTGAAAAATAATGAATAGAAAGCTATAATTGAACCAAAGATGAGTGGTCGGCTCATGGTCAATCTGATATTAAACTTGAACATAAGGGTCAAGCGGGTGGCGGACACCAAAAAAATCCGAAATTAAACTTGAACATAAGGGTCAAGCGGGTGGCAGACACCAAAATAAACCGACTGGAGAACGTCCCAAACTATTGGGACGTTTTTTTGGAGGTAAAAATATGAAGAAGGAAGAACAATTTAGGACTATAAATACTCTTGAATATAATAGAATCGTACATAGTATTCCATCACTTTATAAGATTGCGAAGTATTTTAAAGATAATTTTTTCGGTAAAAAAGTTGTATATTGTACTCGTAATCAAAAAATTTCAGTATATTTTTCAGAAAGTAATTTTATGCATCTATGTGGGTTACATTATTCACGAGGAGCAAAAAACTTCTTTTTAGACTGTTTAGATAAAAAATTAGATGTTTCTTCTTTACTAGTAAAAAAAGATGGTACAACTTTTCAAAAATTAGCAATTTTGAACTCTGTTACAGAATTAACAAGTCCTCATGTTCGATTAACTGGTTCGGGAAGGTATTTATATTTAGAATTTGATTATGCATTAAGAACTAAAAAACAAATTTTAGCATTAACATTAAAAGATACGAGTAAAAAAATTGTTCCTCAATCGTTACTTGATTTAAAAAAGAAGAGAGACTTTCCTAAAGGAGAAGATATTATAAAAATATATGCAGTAGATTTTTATACTGGGAAAGAATGGATTTATTATACTGAGGAAATTGATTTGAAAGAAAAATAGTATTTAGATTTTGTATAGATATAGTTTATAAAACAATTAATAAGAACCAGAAGCCTTTATATTAGTAGTACCAATTGATTGAATGAATGCAAAACTTATAATTAATCGACAGATGCATTGCTGCTTGGAGTCACAAATTTTTTGTGGCTTTTTTGTGTTCTATAAGACAATAATCAAATCACACTAAATTCATAGTAAGAACTGTCAAAAATATGCTATAATAGTGCTATATACAGTAAATGGAGGTTAACAGTGTGGTAGAACAAAACTATAAACAAGCGTTAGAAATCCAAGATCATCCACAACTTGTTCAATTATTTGGTTCACAGGATCAACATTTAAGATTGTTGGAAGAAACGTTTGAAACACTCATTACTCATCGTGAAGAACAATTGTTAATTTCCGGTGAAGAGGAGTCTGTAAAGCAAACAATCCTATTATTAGAACAACTACAAGAATTAATAGCACGTGGTATTTCAATTTCTCAAACGGATATTGTAACTGCCATTAAAATGGCAAAAAGAGGTACATTAGATTATTTCTTAAATTTATATAATGAGGAAATTGGTCGTACATTTTCTGGTAAACCGATTCGTGCAAAAACATTTGGACAACAACAATATATTCATGCCATTAAGAAAACAGATATGGTGTTTGGTATTGGACCTGCAGGAACTGGTAAAACTTTCGTCGCAGTTGTAATGGCGGTTCAAGCTTTGAAAAAAGGTCAAGTAAAGAAAATTATTTTAACACGACCAGCGGTTGAAGCAGGGGAAAATTTAGGATTTTTACCAGGGGATTTAAAAGAAAAGGTGGATCCATATTTACGTCCGATTTATGATGCGTTATATGCCATTTATGGAGTAGAACATACGAATCGTTTATTGGAAAGAGGAGTCATTGAAGTAGCTCCACTTGCTTATATGCGTGGACGTACATTAGAAGAAGCATTTATTATTTTAGATGAAGCACAAAATACAACAAGAGCTCAAATGAAAATGTTCCTAACTCGTTTAGGATTTGGTTCAAAAATGATTATTAATGGAGATAAAACACAAGTAGACTTACCAAAAGGGAGTCATATGAGTGGTTTAGTGGATGCAGAAAATAAATTAAAAGGCATTAGTGGAATTTCTTTTGTAGAATTTGATGCGTTTGATGTCGTTCGTCATCCATTAGTTTCAAGTATTATTGATGCCTATTCAGAACAAGGTGAATAAGTAAGGAGTAAATGAAAAATGAGACAGAAACTGCGAAAATTTCAGGAAGTTTTGGGCATTTTCTATTTGCCCTTGCTTCTTTTTTTAACATTTGTTGCATTACTCGTCATTGGATATGGAAGTGTAAAACCAACGACTTATACAGTAGAATTGAACCAAGTTGCTAAGGAAACGATTCGTGCTCCAAGAACTTTGGAAGATAGAGCTCAAACAGAGAAAAATCAACAAATTGCAATGGATGCTGTCAGCGATGTATTAGTATTTGACCAAGAACGATTAACAAAGCAACTAACAAATATTCAGCAATTTTTCCAAGCGATTAAATCAGTCGCATCTAAAGCATCTGCTGAAATTATTAAAACAGATCAAAGTAATTCTTCTGAAGAATCTGTGACAAGAGTAGCAACCACTCAAGAAAGAGTTCAATATTTTAAGAAATCACTTGAAAAAGAGAATCAATCCATTCGAGAGTTTGCAATTTTCATACCTGATAAATATATTTCTCAATTATTACAAGCGAATAATGAACAGTTGGCTTCTTATGAGAAGACGTTAAAATCAGTTGTAGAAACACAAATGAAAAATGCTATTAGTGAAAGTACTGTAACAAAAACTCAAGAAGAAGCGAAGAAAACTTTATTCTATAGTGACTTTTCTGATACAGAAAGAGATTTATTAGGTCAATTAGTGACCGTTTCGGTTATTGTAAATAATGTAGTGGATAAAGAAGCGACTCAAAAGGCAAAAGAAGCGGCAAAAGCAGCTGTTACTCCAGTAAAAATTTTACAGGGGCAAGTGCTTGTCCAAGAAGGACATGTGATTTCAAATCAAGAGATTCGTCTAATTGAATTATTTGGGTTAAGTAATGGACAACGAAACTATCATGAATTATATAGTTATTTATTATTCTTAACAGGAATTATTATTTTTTTAGCTGTATATTTTTATAAACCTACTCAAACAGATAAACAAAGTTCAAGTGATACAGCAACTGCTTTAACTGTTTTTAGTTTGATATTTGTTGCAGGTGTTTTAGTATTAAAAATATTAGCATTAGTACAACATCGAGGAGTGGAACACATTGGTTTGATATTCCCAGTTGCCGGTTTAGTGTATCTTCTCTATCGTTTAACAAAGAGTTTAAGACTTACCATTTTTTCAATTGTATTGTTACCAATTTTTTCATGGTTTTTCTTTTCTCAATCAACAAATGTGTTGCATTTAATTTTAACGACTGTATCTCTATCAGTCATTGCATGGATTGGGATTTTAAATGAAACTTTGTGGAAGAATCAATTATGGATCAAACGTTTTATCAAATATTTAGTTTATCCTGTATTATTAGGAGTTCCATTTGTATTTTATAGTAATTATGAATTTCAAACGCAACAAACAATGTTTATCTTTTTATTTTTACTATTAAGTGGATTTTTATCATTTTTAATACCGGTGATATTAATGCCGTATTTAGCTTATGTATTCGAAGATAGTTCGGTATTATTATGGGCTGAATTATCGAATCCAAATCAACCATTATTAAAAGACCTAATTACTCAGGCTCCAGGAACGTATCATCATAGTTTAATGGTTGCAAATATTTCTGCCAACTGTGTAGAAGCAATTGGTGGTGACTCTCAATTAGCCAGAGTAGCCTGCTATTATCATGATATTGGAAAGTTAGAACATCCATTATTCTTTATTGAGAACTTACCTGGACATATGGAATCGCCTCATAAAATGTTAAGTGCGGAAGAATCGGTTCATATTATTTTTAACCATGTAACAAAAGGGGTAGAAATTTTAAAACAACACCAATTACCTCAATCAGTCATTGATATATGTGCACAACATCATGGAACAACATTGATGAAATATTTTTATGCAGAAGCATTAAAAAATAATCCGGATGTAAAAGAAGAAGATTTCCGTTATCCAGGACCAAAGCCTCAAACAAAAGAGGCTGCAGTTATAAATATCGTGGATAGTGCAGAAGCGGCAACTCGTGCGATGAAAGAACCAACTTTGGAAAAAGTAGAAGCGTTAGTTCATTCCATTATTATGAATCGACTAGAAGATGAACAATTTGTAGAATGTGATATTACGATGAAAGAAATAGCAATTGTAGAAAAAATGATTGTGACATCTTTAAATGGTACATTCCATTCAAGAATTGAATATCCAACAATCAAAAAACAAGAAACAAAATAGGAAGGAAATATTATGTTTATTGAATTAATAGACGAAACCGAAGTAGTAAAAGAAGAATATCAAAAATTAGTAGAAGATGTCGTGTCATTTGCAAGCGACTATTTACATTATCCTGAAAATCGTGAATGCTGTATTTCATTTGTTTCAAGTGAAAGAATTCGTGAGATTAATCGAGATTTTAGAAATATTGATAAAGTGACGGATGTTATTAGTTTTGCTTTAGATGATGAAGAAGAGGATATGGATCCAATTAAAAATTTTATGGCGTCAGATGAAAATTTTGTGACTTCCATTGGAGATATTATTATCTCAGTAGATCGTGCAAAGGAACAAGCAGAAGAATATGGACATAGTTTAGAACGTGAATTAGGCTTCTTAGCGTTACATGGTTTCTTACATTTAAATGGTTATGATCATCAAACAGAAGAAGAAGAAAAAGAAATGACAGGCTTACAAACAGAAATTTTAACAGCCTATGGTTTAACAAGAAATGCATAAACAAGTTGAAAAAAATCACCATTTCAAACAATCCATGCAACATGCTGTGAATGGTATTAAAACTGTCTTTCAAGATGAACGAAATTTTAGATTTGATGTTGTTGCTGCAATAGGAGTAGTAATACTAGGATTTTTATTAAACATCGAAAGAGTTGAATGGTACTGGATTGTATTTTGTGTCTTTTTAATGTTTATTTTAGAAATGTTAAATACCGTTGTAGAACAATTAGTTGATTTAATGGTAGAACACAATTATCATTTAGCTGCTAAAAAAGCAAAAGATGTATCAGCGGGTGTCGTATTAATGGGAGCAATTTTTGTTCTTATTATGGCTTCAGGAATTTTTATTCCAAAGATTGTACAAATGTTTTTATAAGGAGAGTCATATGTCAAAACAGTTTAAATCAGGTTTTGTGGCAATTGTAGGTAGACCGAATGTAGGAAAATCTACTTTTATGAATTATG
Source organism: uncultured Granulicatella sp. (assembly GCF_963545075.1). Taxonomy (GTDB): domain Bacteria; phylum Bacillota; class Bacilli; order Lactobacillales; family Aerococcaceae; genus Granulicatella. Next base: position 14,859 of record NZ_CAUUHX010000030.1, on the reverse strand, counting down.
TATTAGGGCAAAAAATTGCGATTATGTCGGATAAAGCTCAAACAACACGTAATAAAATTCAAGGGGTATATACGAATCAAGATTGTCAAATCGTTTTTTTAGATACTCCAGGAATTCATAAACCAAAGCATGAACTAGGAAATTTCATGGTGGAGAGTGCTTATTCTGCATTAAAAGAAGTGGATGCTGTATTATTTATGGTGAATGCTGCAGAAAAAAGAGGTCCTGGTGATGATTTCATTATTGAGAAATTAAAGAAAATTAAAACACCCGTCTTTTTAGTGTTAAATAAAATTGATTTAATTTCTCCAGATGAATTATTAGACCGAGTTGAATCGTATCAAGAAACGATTCCATTTGCTGGAATTATTCCAATTTCAGTTTTACAAGGGAATAATGTTCAAGAATTGATGACAACTTTAACAAATCATTTACCAGAAGGTCCTCAATATTATCCAAGTGATCAAATTACAGACCATCCGGAATACTTTGTTGTGTCAGAATTAATTCGTGAGAAAATTTTACATTTAACAAAAGAAGAAATTCCTCACTCAGTAGCCGTTACTGTAGATAAAATGCAAAAAGATGAGTTTGATAAAGTCCATGTTTATGCCAATATTATTGTGGAACGTCCAACTCAAAAAGGAATTATCATCGGTAAAGGTGGTAAATTGCTAAAAGAAATTGGTGTAAGAGCGAGAAAAGATATCGAACAATTACTCGGAAATAAAGTCTATTTAGAATTATGGGTTAAAGTAGAAAAAGATTGGCGTAAGAAGAAAAGTCAATTACAAGACTTTGGATATCGAACAACAGATTATAAAGATTAAGGTGACTTTATGGAATACTTTCAAAAGTTTACCGGCATTGTTCTATTTCGACAAGAATACAAAGAACATGACATGATTGTTAAGATTTTCTCTCGAGAATTTGGGAAGCAAATGTTTTTTGTAAGAAATTTACAACGTTCAAGTCATCCTTTATCTGCAGCAACCTTACCCTTTACAAGAGCTGTTTTTATTGGAACGATTCATCAAAATGGCTTTAGCTTTATTAGGGAATGTCTTGAAGTTCAAAATCATCGACGTATTTATGAACAAATTGAAGTTCAAGCAGTCATGACGTATATGATGCAATTGGTGGATGCAGTGATGGAAGACCGAATCGTCAATACAGAGCTGTATGATTTATTAGAAAATTGCATTCGTGCGGTGGAAAATGATCTAGATCCATTTATTTTAATGCATTATTTTGAATTGAAAATGTTAAAATATTTTGGAGTGGCATTTCAATGGCAGCAGTGTTGTTTTTGCGAGGAGTCAGTCGGACCGTTTGATATTTCGTTGAAACATCATGGATTATTATGTTCAAGGCACTATGATACAGATGAAAAGAGATTACAATTAAGTCCAAAAGCAGTGCATATAGCTAGACTTCTTGTTGCTATGAAATCTCCTTTGCAAATCCAATCATTGAGTTTATCTACTGAAACAAAAGCTGATTTAAAAAGGCTATGTGATTCATTAATGGATGAATTCGTAGGAATTCGATTAAAAGGTAAAAAGTTTATTGATCAAATGCAAGATTGGCAGACTCAATTACAGATACGTCGAAATAAAACAGAAGAATAATGAATTTACTAATAAATAAAATGGGCGATAGAATTTAAGTCTATCGTCTTTTTTGCATACATTTAATGCTATTTTCTCAGTAGATTATTAGAATTTAAGCCGTTTTCGTGATACACTTAATAGGAAGAAATTTAACGGAGGTATGAGATGTACGAATATCTTAAAGGAGAATTAGTGGCTATTCAGCCAACGTATATTGTCGTAGAAAACCATGGAATTGGATATCAAATTATGTTTGCAAATCCTTATCGTATTCAATCAAAATTGAATGAAGTGATTCGAGTAGAACTTCAACAAATTGTTCGAGAAGATTCGATTACATTGTATGGCTTTTTAAGTGATGAGGAAAAAGAATTATTCCAAAAATTAATTAGTGTTTCTGGAATCGGACCCAAAAGTGCCGTATCTATTTTAGCAAATGATGATGTGAATGGTTTTATTCAAGCAGTAGAATCCGGCAATATTACGTATTTAACAAAATTTCCTGGAGTTGGTAAAAAAACTGCTCAACAAATTGTATTAGATTTAAAAGGAAAATTCAAGAATATTGTTGTGGAAGAAGTAGCTGCTCCAGAAGTAGAGACGATAACTGGAATGAAACATCTAGAAGAAGCAAGAGAAGCATTATTAGGATTAGGATATTCTGCAAAAGAAATTACAAAAGTTTGGAAAGAGTTAGAAACAGCAGCTCCTCAAACAACTCAAGAAGCATTATCCATTGCCTTTAAATTATTGATGAAATAGAAAGGAAGAATTGTGTGGAAGAACATCGATTTGTAGATGGTAGTCTGTTAGACGAACAAGAAGTTTCAACGGAATTATCATTACGACCGCAAAATTTACAACAATATATTGGTCAGCAAAAAGTAAAAGAAGAGTTATCCATTTATATTCAAGCTGCGCGAAGCAGGCAAGAAGCTTTGGATCATGTCTTATTATATGGCCCTCCTGGATTAGGAAAAACAACTTTAGCAATGGTCATTGCGAATGAATTAGAAGTTGGAATTAAAACGACAAGTGGTCCCGCAATTGAACGACCTGGAGATTTAGTCGCATTATTAAATGATTTAAATGCTGGAGACGTTTTGTTTATCGATGAAATTCATCGCTTACCTCGTGTAGTAGAAGAAATGCTTTATTCTGCAATGGAAGATTTCTTTGTGGATATTGTAGTAGGACAAGGACCAACAGCTCATCCTGTTCATTTTCCATTACCTCCTTTCACTTTAGTAGGAGCAACAACTCGTGCGGGTGCTTTATCTGCTCCGTTAAGGGATCGTTTTGGAATTGTGTCTCATATGGAATATTATGATGAGGAATCGTTAACAGAAATTGTTAAGAGAACTGCTAGTGTATTTGAAAGTGAAATTCATGAAGAGGCGGCTCGAGAGGTTGCCCTTCGTTCAAGAGGAACACCACGTATCGCCAATCGTTTATTAAAACGTGTCCGTGATTTTTCTCAAGTCTATGAAGAAGGGAGCATTTCAAAGGAAATTACGCAAAAAGCTCTTAAAGTCCTTCAAGTAGATGAAAAGGGATTAGATGCAATTGACCGTAAATTGCTAAATGCGATGATTGATTTATATGATGGTGGGCCAGTCGGATTAGGAGCAATTGCTGCCAATATTTCTGAAGATGCTGAAACAATCGAAGATATGTATGAACCATATTTATTACAAATTGGATTTATTAAGCGAACTTCAAGAGGAAGAATGGTGACACCAGAAGCTTATGTTCATTTGAACAGAAGATATTAGAATAGAAAGATGGAATAAGAATGAATTATACAACTCAAGATTTTGATTTTGATTTACCAGAAGAACTGATTGCTCAAACACCTTTGAAAGATCGTACTTCTTCAAGATTACTAGTCGTTAATAAAACAGAACATAGTGTAGAAGATAAACATTTTTCTGAAATTATTGATTATCTAGAAGAAGGCGATACATTAGTTGTCAATAATACACGAGTATTGCCAGCGAGATTATACGGCGAAAAAGAGGGAACAGGTGCTCATATCGAAGTGCTACTATTGCACAATACGCATGGAGATTGCTGGGAAACTCTTGTAAAACCAGCCAAAAGAATGAAGGTAGGAACAGTTGTATCGTTTGGTGATGGACGATTAAAAGCAACTGTAACAGAAGAATTAGAACAAGGTGGAAGAATCATCGAGTTTCAATATGATGGGGTATTTTTAGAGATTTTAGAATCGCTAGGTGAAATGCCATTACCACCGTATATCAAAGAACGATTAGAAGACCAAGAACGTTATCAAACCGTTTATGCAAAGGAAAATGGATCTGCAGCTGCTCCAACAGCCGGTTTACATTTTACAAAAGAATTAATGGAAAAAATTCAACAAAAAGGCATTCAAATTGTTCCAATTACGTTACATGTTGGATTAGGAACATTCAGACCTGTTTCTGTTGATCATTTAGAAGACCATAAAATGCATTCGGAATATTATCATATTTCAAAAGAAACAGCAGAGGTCATTGCAGAAACGAAGAAAAATGGAAAACGAGTGATTGCTGTAGGGACTACTTCGATTCGTACATTAGAAACAGTAGGTTCTGTTAATGATGGAGAAATTGTTCCAAGTAGTGGATGGACAGATATTTTCATTTCCCCAGGATATAAATTTAAAGTAGTGGATGCCTTTATTACGAACTTCCATCTTCCAAAATCGACATTAGTGATGTTAGTAAGTGCCTATTTAGGGCGTGACTTTACATTAGAAGCTTATCATCATGCGATTAGTGAACGTTATCGTTTCTTTAGTTTTGGAGATGCTATGTTTGTTCATCGTTAAAGTAATAGTAGAAATTTGAGAGCTATAATTATTTATCGTTAAAGTGAACAATTGAAAATGGAGATGAGTACATTGTCTTTTGAACAATTAAAAGAACAAATCATGCAGGATGAAGAAAATCAATTCTATACAAAGCAAGGAATTGAACCATTATTTTGAATTCCGGAATCGGCTAAGATTTTAATTATCGGTCAAGCACCTGGATTAAAAGCTCAAGAAAGCCGTAAATTTTTCTGGGATAAAAGTGGAGATCGTTTACGAGAATGGCTAGGTGTTGATGAATCTTTATTTTATGATTCAGGTTTATTTGCAGTCGTTCCAATGGACTTCTATTACCCAGGAAAAGGAAAAAGTGGAGATAAACCACCTAGAAAGAGGTTTGCTCCAAAATGGCATCCATTAGTGTTACCGTTATTGAAACAAGTCAAGTGCATTTTATTAGTTGGCTCATATGCACAAAACTATTATTTAAAAGACACGAAAAAAGAAAATTTAACGGAAACGGTAAGAAGTTTTCGAGAATATTTACCCAAATACTTTCCAATCGTACATCCTTCTCCTTTAAATATTAGATGGATGAAGAAAAATCTATGGTTTGAAGAAGAAGTATTACCAGAATTAAAAATGATCGTAAAAAATATGATAAAAAAAGGAGAATGAATGATGTTTATTACACGCCACAATAACCCATATGAATTAAAAGGAGAATTACCAACAGTAGGAGAAAAAGCTCCTCACTTTTCATTAGAATGTATTCATGGAGAAATTAAAACACCAGAATCATTTTCTGGAAGAGTAACATTAATCAGTGTTGTTCCAGATATTAATACTCGAGTTTGTGATATTCAAACAAAAGCATTCCATAAAAAAATGAAAGAACATCCAAGTATTCAACTTGTAACAATTAGTAAAAATAACAAAGATGAATTTAAAAACTGGTGTTCGGCAAATGATGTTGCAATGGAAATGTTATGTGATATTGATTTTACATTTGGAGAAGCGTATGGCATTTATGTGCCTGAATTAAGTGTAGACCAACGTTCGATTTTTGTGTTAGACCAAAATGGAACCATTGTGTATCAAGAAATCGTTCAAGAAATGACAGACGAACCGAATTATGATGAAGCTATCCGAGTAGCATTAACTCACTTATAAGAGGGGGAGATATAATGGAAAATAATACATTATTTCCACCAATTGAACCGTATAATGAGTTTTACTTAGAAGTCTCTTCGATTCATCAAATATTTGTAACGGAATCAGGAAATCCAAATGGAAAGCCGGTGGTGATTGTTCATGGTGGACCAGGCGGAGGTTCAAGTCCGCTAACACGTCAATTGTTTAATCCGGATGTTTATCGAATGATTCAATTTGACCAACGTGGTTGTGGAAAAAGTTTACCTTTTCTTTCATTAGAGGAGAATACAACTCAAGACTTAGTTTCGGATATGGAGAAAATCCGTGAAAAGTTAGAAATTGAAAAATGGGTTGTTTTCGGTGGTAGTTGGGGGACGACTTTATCCCTTCATTATGCGATTCAATATCCAGAAAGAGTTATGGGATTGATTTTACGAGGAATTTTCTTAGGAAGACAAGAAGATACCGATTGGCTATACCAAAAAGGAGCTAGCGATTTCTTCCCAGATCAATTTGCACCTTATTTAAATCATATTCCAGTTGAAGAACAAAATGATTTAGTTACTGCTTATTATAAGCGATTGACAAGTGACGATGCATTAATTCGCTTAGAAGCTGCTCGTCAATGGGCTAGATGGGAAGGCGGCATTTTGACCTTATTACCTAGGGAAACTGTTGGTGAGGAATCAGACGAAGATATGCTTGCGATTGCTATTATGGAATGTCATTATTTCTATCATCACTGTTTTGTAGAAGATGATGATTATATTCTCAACCATGCAGATGTATTAAAAGATATTCCAATTAAGATTGTTCATGGAAGATATGATGTGGATTGTCGTCCAAGTGGGGCGTATGATTTAAAACAAAAATTACCACATGCTGAATTAGTCTTTTCTACTGCAGCAGGACATGCGCAAATGGAACCTTCAACAGTAAAAGAACTGTTGAGATTTGCTAGAGAATTTGAATCGTTATTTGTTCATTGAAACCCTAAAAGCTACCGTGAATTTAATGTTTGCGGTAGCTTTATTGAATAAAAAATAAAGAGATAGAGTTAATAGGAGATGAGAAGGGGGTAAAAAGGTTTGGATTTCAAAATAAATATTGATAAATCAAGGTTTTGACGTGATTTTTTGTTGAATAATTAATAGAAAAATAGTAAAATGACGTGCTAGGGTATATTATTTTTTGTGAAAAATTTATTTTAAAAATTGTATATATAATCCTGGCAATTATTACAAATGTGAAAGGAGAAAACTATGAAAAGAAAACATCATAAAAAATCATTCGACTGGTACGGAATGAAACAACGTTTTTCGATTCGAAAATATCATTTTGGTGCAGCAAGTGTATTAATTGGGACAACATTATTTTTAATGGGTGGTCCAAGTGTATTAGCTAGTGAATTGGGTACAAGCCAAGGAACTAATACAGAATTAATTAGTAAAACAGAAAAGAAAACAGAAACTCCAAAAGAGGTAGTTTCAAAAGAAAAGTTACAATCATTACTATCAGAGTTGAAATCATTGATAACAGAAGTGTCTGCTTCTAAATTAGGTTCAGTTGAAAATCAAGAAAGAATCTACCAAAAAGCAGACTCTATTTTGCATGAAAATGAAGCAACACAAGAAAGTGTGAATGAACAAGTATCCCTTGTTCAAAATTCAATAGACTCATTAAAACGATTGAAAGAAGAAAAAGCTCAATCAAAATCTAATGAAGAAACGGTTGGCAAAAAGGAAGTTGCAGAAAAAGAGAAATCTGAAACTGTAACGAGTGAGGAAACAAAAAGCGAAGATTTACATACGGGTAGAAGAAGTCGCTCTAGAAGAGTAGAAGGAAAAGCAGAAGCAGAAGCTACTAGTTCAGCCAATTCAGAAAAAGAAGTAAAACCTGAATATCAAAATGGAGCGGATACTTATAAATTATCTGAAGAATTACATGATATTATTACATATCTTAAAAAGAATGGAATTGAAGCAGATAAGATTTCAGGTATCAAAGCAAACTATGATAAGTTGAATGAGACACTAGGTGCACATGAAGATGGTGTATTAGCAGAAGAAGACTATCATACCGCATTAAATACATTAAAAGAAGCAAGAAAATATAAGGAAGAAATTGTTGAGAAAAATTCTCCTGCAACAGAATCTGAATTAGCTCTTCGTCGTGAAGAACGTGCTCCTAATACAAGAGAAGGGGCTAATACGGAGTTCGGGAATGCATATACAGCATGGATGATTACAGCAGATGATGTTAAACGATTCCAATCAGCAAGTACTACTGATGCTAACTATCATGGATATAATTATAAAGTAGGGACGTTTTTATATAACTCAAATAATGCTGAAAACAGCCCAATTAATAATAATAATATGCAAGGACCTCAAAGAATTGCATGGACTAGAAATAGGGTTTATGTACAGGTAAACCGTGTATCAGGTAATGAACAATCTGGTTATGAGTTTAACTGGAAGATTCAATTCAATGCTGGTCATGAGCCTCACCAAAAACCATTCTACTACTTTACATTGCCGGATGGGCACAACTTCAGCAGCTCTGTTGTAGTAAAAGAAAATGAAAAACAACTTACAACAGGCTCTATTGAAGATGTATTGGAAAAATCTAAAGGTATCCTGAATGGTAAAATGGGGACAACTGAAGGTGTTAATGGTGGAGAATATTATAGAGGTACAGGTCTAATTAATGGACGTCCGTATATTCAAGCACCTATTAGAACATTAGAAGATTTTGTTAAGAATTCTACTAACTACTACTTTAATAGAAGTGGTGTAAATGGAGATATTATTCAAAAATCAGACTTCCTATTTGAAAATATTAAAAACTCAACTAAAAACATTATAGCTATTCAACCTCAAGGAATAAGCGCAGGGGGAGCTACTAATTCTTATTCATTTGAATTTTCTACGCATTCTAATAGTGCGGATGATCCTTATTATGTTGCAGGTGTGAAGACGTATGAGACTACTTCAGGATTAACTCAACATAGAAGTTATTCTCAATGGGGAACATTAAAAGATGCGTATACTATTAAAACAGATTCATTTACGAATGGAGATTTCAAAAAGAAAACTTTCTTGAAAGGAACTCAATTAGGAGTTTTTGAAAATTCTGGATATAGTTTTAATGATGGTTCTATAAGTGTTGAAAAAGGTAATAGTTTTATTGATGCAGGATTAGTATTAAGAAATAATACTACTGGTCAAGATGAAAGACCTCAAAAAAACAAATTATTACTAAAAATAACTCCTACAGCAACAATTGATGGTTCTAAGTATTCTCATATTCATAACCTCTATAATTATAATAATCCTAATGATGCTTTAACGAACTCTAAAGATAGAACAAAAGGTGGACATTTAGCTTACTTAGAAGGAACATATAATGGTTCAACTGTAAAAATTCCATTCTCATTTAATATCGTAACTCAGTCGGATATTTTTGAGCCTGTAAAAAACGAAACAAAAGAGAATCAAGCTCGAAAAACAACTGATAACTTAGGAAATGCTGCAGATTTTATTTCTGGATATAATAATGTATCAAGTAGAATTCCTGATTTATTTACAAATTGGAGTGAAGGAAATCCGGATACATTTAGAAATATTTTTAAAGGGAATTCTAATACATTCCCTGGTTCTTCAAATGATATTAAAAATCGTGCCATTAAAAATGTAGAGTGGGCAGATGGAAATAGCAATATAACAGGTGAAAAAATTGTTCCTGTAAAAGTACGTTATACTCCACAAGGAGCAGCTGCTTATGAGGAAACAAAATATGTAACTCTACCTCGTGAGTTAAACAACTTATCAATTGGACAAGCTTTAACTGAAGCTCAAAAACAAAAAATTATTGAATTAGCTAAAAGTACATTTGATGCTGATTCAGCAAGTTTCGATGGAAATACTGCTAAAGTAGGGGTTAAGAAACAAGTTAAAATCACCTACATGGATAATGAAAAAAATGCATTAACAGGAAACAAAGATGATTCTGTTCGTTATGTAGATTTCCACTTTACAAACTTAACAGTTCCAGATTCTAATAAGCCTGTTGTTACAATGAATGGTAGAACATTAACAACCAATGCAGATGATAATCGTTTTATTATTTATCGTGGAGCTGCATTTAATCCAACATTCAAAGTAACAGATGAAAGTAATATTGGCAGTTTGATGGTAACAAACTTACCAAAAGGTGTTTATTTTAATAAAGTTGATAATGTTGATAAAGAACGTGTAGGAACTACTACTGTTTTAAATCATACAATTTCTGGTGATGATAGTAATAAAGTAGCGAATGATGCTACATTAGGGGAACAAATTGCATCAGTTGAAGCATCTGACCAATATGGCAATAGAGAAACATACAAATTCAAATATCGTATTGTAGATGTTCAAGCAAAAAATAGCACGACAGAAAATCGTGCTGTTGGAAGTGAATTAGGAGATCCTCATAACCACTTCAAAGTAGCAGAAAGTAATAATGCAGAGAATGATAAGTACTATCCAACTAATATGCAGTTTAAATGGAATGAATTTAATAGTAGTACATTCAAAACTACTGAAGTTTCTAATAATACGAAATTAAACGAATTAGGAAGTATTACTAAGTATATTGCTACGGCTGTATTCCCTAATACTGTAAATACAAAAACAATAGATGGAGTAAATTATACAATTTACACACCTACTAAAAAAACAGTACAAATGACATTTAATGTCACGGATAATGTCGCTCCTACTGTTAAAATGACAAATCCAACAAATAATACAGAGTCTGTGTTAGGAAGTAATGAAAATAATCTTCCAGTAGTTGAAGTTTTCAGAGGGGCAACTTTAAATATTCCATTAAAAATGTTTGATAATAATACAAATGGAAAAATTAATATTAAGCATATTAGTGGATTGCCTACTGGAGTTAACTTGAATAATGGAAATACTCTTTCACAAAATAGTGGTTCAGAAACAAATCCTGCAGCTGCCACTATTACGGGTAGAGTAGCTCCAAATGCTGCATTAGGAACAAACGTTGTTACCTTAAAAGTTTCAGATGATGCAACAGGAAGTGTAGATAAAGGAAATCAAGCTACACTCAAATTCAAAGTTAAAACATATGATTTAGCCTTTGAAGATAGAGGTACACCAGTTAACGATAATACTCGTTCAGATGTATTAGGATTAAATGCTCAAAGCTTAGATCCAAATTACTATTTAACAACAACAGATGGAACGAATAGAGGAGATGGAAACTTTGGCTCAGATATGAAATTCCGCTATCTAAAAGGAAATACTGAAATTAGTGAACGTGTTTCTTTTGATAAGATTGGAAAACATTCTGTTAAGGCAAGAGCATATTTCCCAAATAGTAAAACTTCTACAAAAGGATTACCAACAAATCCTACAACCGGATTAACTGGAGATACTGCTTCTGTAGCTGGCAGAGGGTACTTGGAAAAAACAGTTGAGTTCAATGTGAAGCCAAACACACCAACAATATCTCAACCTCAATTCTATGGTACAGCAAGTTCAAAACCAACTGTAACGGTAGAAAACCTTCCAACAAATTCTCAATTGCAAAATGGAGCAACTGTAACGGTTGAACTATATCAAGGAACTACTAAAGTCGCTAGTAAGACTGTAACAGATAGAAATGGTACGACAACTTTATCAGCAGAGAACTTTACAGCTAACTTAACAGAAGGGCAACAAGTTCATGCTGTCGTAAAAGTTAGTGGAGGACAAGGTACAACAGCTTATTCTGTAAATTCTGATAATAGTGAAAATAGAAACGTTACAGGAAGAAGCACACTTTCCAACTTAGCATCTGATAAATTAGTTGTTCAAGTTCAAGATTTTGCGAATAATCGTGGAGGAACTCTTTCAGAGGCTGAAAAAAATACGATTAAACAAGCAATCTTTGAAGCAAATAAAAATGGAGTATTAAGAGGAAAACAAGTTTCTGATATTAATATTTCGGATACTGGATTAATTACTGCATTGGATAAAGATAATAAGATTGCGGAATTACAAATTAATCCAAGAACTAATGTCGTTACTCGATTTGCACATATTCGTGATGATTATAATATTACGTTTACGAATAATGGAAAACCTGCAAACCGTTCAACAGATCCAGGGTTTGAATGGAGTGGAGACGGAAAATCATTAATTTATAAATTCGATGTAACAAGTGGTGTAGCTTTACAAACAAATGAAGTTTTAAAAACTATTACCGCTACACCGAAAAATACTCAAGGACAACCATCCTTAACGACTGTTACAGGTAATGATAAAGCATTAGGAGAAGCAAATTCTAATGGCTTCAGCAGAAATGCGTCTACTGGATACTTTAGTAAAAATGGAGTAGGAGTTAACGTATTAGATTTAGTAAATCCAACATCATATGCTGGTGGAGGAAATATCGATAATACTACGAATAAACTTGTTGAGAATAATCGTACAGATATCAATAATAGTAATATTGTTGGTACTACTCTAGGAAATGATAATATTTCAGCTGCAAATAGTGCGAATGCAATTCCTTTAACTAATGTTGTTAAAGGGAAAAATGGTAATTCATTAGTTGTAAGAAAACAATTATATCTAATGCCAAAATATACAAATGATCAGTTATTACAAGATCGTGGAAATACAAATGCTAATAACACAAATGTAATTAATGTATACTTTGTACCAGTAGATCCAACAGCTCCTCAAGTTGAACGTTCAACTTCGAATACTTTAGCGGCTACAAGTGCTCAAGCAAACCGTCTAGCAGACAATACATCTTTTGCTAGCTTAGCCAAAGTGACAGATAACTACGATAAGGATGATGTAACAAATCCTTCAAGTAATACTGTTCGTAATAAATTAAATATGTGGGTTAAGAAAGGTAACACTAAAGTACAAATTGTAGAAAATGGTGTTGAAAAAACAGATGTTATTAATAACTTGAAAAAAGAAATCGACCCAGCCACATATGAAGTAATTGCTAAAACATCAGATGCTTCTGGTAATAAGAGTCATGCAGATTCAGCAGAGGGAGCAAGTTTAGGTTATTTCAAAGTTGGTTATAATCTAGTAGCTCGTGATATTATCAATGTTAAACGTGGAGAAACGATTTCAGCAGATGAGTTGAAGAGATTTATTCAAGTCCAAGAAGGAAATGAAAAAGTTGATTTACCTCAGGGAGCAACTGTCACAGCTACACTTGAAACAAATACGATTACTCGTGGAAGTGAAGAAACAAAAACTGTAGAAGCAACTGTTAATTTCGGAGAAAACAGAACGAAAAAAGTTCGTTTAACTTATAAAGTTCTTAATACATTCCCAATTGCTAATACTATTTATGACTTTAAAGATGTAACTCGAAGTAATGGACATTCAGATTATTATAGTAATACAGGAAATAATATTCCTGGAGGAATGAATTGGCTTTATAAACGTAGTGGAGGAGCAGAGCAAAGCGGAACAAGCTTTACTAGAACTCTTGCATCAGATCCAGTAGGGACAACGGTTTATACATTCATTGGTAGATATGACTATGGTCGTCATACAAATCGTCCAACTTCTACAGGTAATTTAGAACATTCAGCTACATTAGAGCATAAAGTATTTGATATTGCAGATAGTAAAAATGTTTCTGTTAGCCAAGGTACTACATTAAGTGCTGAACAGGCAAAAGCTGCTGTGAAGAATGCTACTGGTTCTGATACTTTACCTAATGGAACAACTTATGAATGGGTAGGAAATAATGTAGCAACTACATCAGGTAAACAAACATTCCAAGTGAAGGTTACATTACCAGTATCACAAACAGGGGATAATTTACCAGCCGCAACTCAAGCGACACCAAGTAAGACAATCAATGTAACAGTGAACGTAACACCACCAAAACCAACATTTGATAGTAATAAAGTGACTTCAACTTCACGTACTATTACAGGTACATTAGGTGGATTAAATGCGAATAGCAGTAATACAGTAGTGTCTGTTGCATTGAATGATGGAACTAACCGAGTATTAACAAGTGAAAATAATGGTGGAGTAACTATCAACGGTAATACGTGGACAGCAACACTTCCAGATGATGTAAAACTTCGTACATCGGTTGCTAAAAATGGTGAAACAACTCAACCAACTGGATTAACAGTTACAACGAAAATTAAAGGTTCTACTACTGCAGATGATATTAGTGTAGTAGGTGATGTTAAAGCTGTTGAAATGGGTGATTACTCAGTAAATACAACAATTGCAGGTAGCAAACATTTAGATGTTAAAGTACCGCATGATGCTAAACGTATAGAATTACGATTCCACAACAGCACGGAAACAAGCAATATACCAAAAAGTATCGTTCTTGTACGTAGCCAAAATGGTGGAAACTGGCAAGTAGATTCTACAGCAACACCTGCCGGAGTAACGAACGCAAATAACTTTGTACAAGCTATTACTAATACTGTTAATGCAACAAATAAAGCAGAAAATCTAGTGACGATTACATTAAAAGAATCACATAATAATGCTAAACTTCGTATTAAAGAAGAAAATGCTTCAGGAGATAATACAGCTACTTACAGAACAGGTTTAGGATTACGAGTAGATTACAAACCAGAACCAAGACAAGCAGTTACATCAGTAGGGAATTGGAAAGTAGTTAATGTGACGAATAATAAACCTACGTTAGCTTATAAAGGAACAGAAGCAAGTAACGTAGATGCACGTAAAGTATTCCCATCAGGAACAAGTATTACTAAAGCAATGTTAGAAAATCTAGTAACTGTAGGAGATACTGAAGATAAAGTTACAAATGAAGCTGACAAACCATACGGTACACCAACTGTAAAAATTGTTTCAGGATTAACAGAAACACCAGGAAAAGCAACTCCAGCTGGACGTTATACAGTAGTTCTTAAGGCGGTTGACAGTCAAGGAAAAGAAAGTGACCCGTTAACTGTGTATGTGGGAGTGGTGTCAACAGTCGTGAAATACCAACCAAAAGTTGGAGACGAAACGAAAGGATCACCAATTGATATTGAGGTTCCATCAGGAACGCATCACCAAGGCGACCCAATCACGTATACACCAAGAGAAATTACAGTTGGAGATAAAGTGTACGTACCATCTGAAGAAGGTAGCAAGACAGTTACATTAAAAGATGTACCACAAACAGTGGAAGTAGCCTATAAAGAAAAAGATGCTTCAACAGTCGTGAAATACCAACCAAAAGTTGGAGACGAAACGAAAGGATCACCAA
>NZ_CAUUHX010000029.1:0-22301 GCF_963545075.1 uncultured Granulicatella sp. | reverse complement strand
AAAAGGAATTTCCTCGTAGCAGTAGTGATTGAAACGGCATAGCCGTTCCAATCACTGGAAATTTTGAGACCTAGACTCAAAATTTAGCAATGAGACTCGCTTAGCGAGGCTGCTTGCGTCCTTGCTACATTTTGGAAATTCCATTTCTAACTCCAATACGTCTCCCATCTTATGATGACAACAAAAAAGGAATTTCCCCGTAGCAGTAGTGATTGAAACGGCTCAGCCGTTCCAATCACAGGAAATTTTGAGACCTTAGGCTCAAAATTTAGCAATGAGACTCGCTTGGCGAGGCTGCTTGCGTCCTTGCTACATTTGGGAAATTCCATTAAAAATTATTTAAATTATAAACGATTGTTCAACTCTTCTGCTAAGTCTTCAAATCCTGGTTTACCTAATAAAGCAAACATATTTTTCTTATACGCTTCAACACCAGGTTGGTCAAATGGATTCACACCATTTAAGTAACCAGAAATACCTACAGCGATTTCGAAGAAGTAAATTAAATGACCTAAAGTATAAGCTGACATATCAGGAATTGTTACAACAAAGTTTGGTACTTGACCATCTGTATGTGCTAATAAAGTACCTTGGAAAGCTTTTGTATTTACAAAATCCATTGTTTTACCTTGTAAATAACCTAAACCATCTAAATCTTCCTCAGTTTCAGGAATTGTTACAGTTTCATTAGGAGTACCCACTTTAATAACAGTTTCGAAGATATTACGTTGACCTTCTTGGATATATTGACCTAATGAGTGTAAATCAGTTGAGAAGTTTGCACTTGAAGGATAAATACCTTTCAAGTCTTTCCCTTCAGATTCACCGAATAATTGTTTCCACCATTCAGAGAAGTATTGTAAAGTTGGTTCATAATTAATTAATAATTCAGTCACTTTACCTTTACGATATAATACATTTCTAGCTACCGCATATTGATAAGCTTCATTTTCTTTTAAGTTTGGTGAGCTATAAGCCACACGAGCATCTTCAGCCCCTTGCATTAACGCATCTACATCTGCACCAGTTACAGCAATTGGTAATAAACCTACAGCTGTTAATACAGTGAAACGTCCACCTACATCATCTGGAATCACAAATGTTTGATAGCCTTCAACATCTGCTTCTGATTTTAATGCTCCACGAGCACGGTCAGTTGTTGCATAAATACGTTTAACCGCTTCTTCTTTACCATATTTTTTAATTAATAAATCTTTGAATACACGGAACGCAATCGCTGGTTCTGTCGTTGTACCTGATTTAGAAATAACGTTTACTGAGAAATCACGGTCGCCAATTAACTCAATTAAACCATGTAAGTAAGTTGAGCTAATGCTGTTTCCTGCGAATAACACTTGAGGTGTTTTACGTTGTTCTGCTGGTAAATAGTTGTAGAATGCATGATTTAAGAAATCAATTGCTGCACGAGCTCCTAAATATGAACCACCGATACCAATAACAACTAATACTTCAGAATCTTCTTGAATTTTTTTAGCTGCTTCCTTGATACGAGCAAATTCTTCTTTATCATAGTCACGTGGTAAGTTAATCCAACCAGTGAAATCTGCACCTGCTCCTAATCCCTCTCTTAAATCTTTGTCAACTGCTGTTACAGTTGATTGTAATTGATCGATTTCTTCTTGATTAAAGAAACCTAATGCTTTGGAATAATCAAATGAAATATGTCCCATGATGAACCTCCTAAAAATTTCTTCTTTCATTATATCAATTTTTCTATAAAATGAGTACTACTATGCTTTATTTTCCTTCGGCTTTACAAATTTTTCTTGCGCCTCTTCAATCCAATACGGTAATTGGTGCGCTAAAGATGAAAATCCAATTGGAGGAGTAAAGCGTTTCTTATTTCTCTTAATTCTCGTTGGTGTAGAAGGTACATCTAATTTTTCTAATGCACGAATTGATAAACTAATTTTATCGGTAAATTCATCTACATCAATTACTTTTGCAGTTACTTCTTCTCCAATTTTTACAAAATTATGCACATTATCCATATATCCATGCTTACATTCAGAAATATGAATTAATCCTTGTGTTTCTTCATCCAATGCTAGAAAAATTCCATAAGGTTGAACTCCTGTCACTTTAGCAGTAATCACATCTCCAATGCGATACATCTGTGTCATGTTCAACCCCTACCTTTTCACTACTGTCGTTGATTCAATCACAACATCTTCTAATGGACGGTCTTGACCATTACGTTTAACGGATTCGATTTTTAATACAACGTCCATTCCTTCAACAACTCGACCGAACACAGTATGACGATGATCTAACCAAGGTGTTCCACCATCTTTTGCATAAGCTTCAACAATTTTTTCTGGCCATCCCATCTCTTTTAATTGTGTTAACATTTGAGCAGGAACATGTTTCGCTGTTACGATGAAAAATTGTGAGCCATTTGTATTTGGTCCAGCATTTGCCATTGAAAGAGCTCCGTAAAGATTAAATAATTCTTTTGAAAATTCATCTTCAAATTTTGGACCCCAAATCGATTCACCGCCCATACCTGTACCAGTTGGGTCTCCACCTTGAATCATAAAGTCTTCAATCACACGGTGGAAAATGACTCCATCATAGTATCCATTTTTCGCATGTGTCACAAAGTTTTTAACCGTCTTTGGTGCACGCTTTTTAAATAATTCTAAAGTAATATCCCCCATATTTGTATGTAAAATTACAACAGGGTTACCTTTTAATTGTCTTCTTAATTGTGGAAATATAACCATTTTCCCTTTATTCTTCCCTTCTTTTCTAAGTTTTATACTGTTTCAATTAAACCATAAAATGCCTTTTTTATCAATTTATGGGCGACGTTTCAACCTACTCTTCTCCAACAGAAGCAACAATTTGTGCCCAATAGCGATCTACTAACAAATCTTTTTCTGGTTTTGCTTTTTCTAATTGTTTTTCTGCAATTTTTAACAGCTCTTCTGATACAGGAATAAAATGAGAAATTTTCTTTCCATTTACAATATAAATTCCCACTCCTGCTTCTTGTTGATTACTAAAAAGAATACGATCGAATACAATATTTTTTTGCAACATTCGATCTACACAGTAATATTTTACAATTTCAATGATACGATCGTCATAACCTTCTTCTGCAATACATAACTTTTCAAAAAATTCATCACAGCTTCCCACATAACGAACAGCATATCCGCAATCTAAGAAATCTTGATTCGTTGTTTGATCATCAATTAAGACTTGTTGCAATTCCTTTTGCATCTCTTCTTCTTTTGGAAAGAAATGAATTAAAATTTTCTTATCCATATCCTGATAATTCAAAATATATGGAATAAAGTATTTTTGTTCACAATGTGGACAAGTACATTGAAATACTGTTTGATTGATTAATTTTTCTTTTAACTCTGGAGTTTCAGTCACATTCACATTTTGATAAATCGTATAGTCAAAGGACTTTTGACATGTTTCACAGTGAATTGGGACTTGATTTACTTCTGTCATGAATATACCTTCTTTCGAATTCTACTGTGCCTAGTATACCACGCTCGTCAAAAACTTTCCCCTTTTATTTACTGTTTTTCCTTTCCTTATTTGGTATAACGTTTGAGAATATGGTATAGTATAAAAGACTAATTAGGAAAGAGTGTATCTATATGACTATTTTTGAAAATTATCCTTTAATAGCAGCATTATCATCAATATTATTTGCACAATTTGTTAAATTTCCAATTGCCTTTTTTACTCGAAAAAAAGGAGCACATTTATCCCTTATGACAAGTACGGGTGGAATGCCGAGTTCTCACTCTGCAGCCGTTACTTCACTCATTACAGCTCTCGGATTGGAATATGGATTTGCTTCTCCTCTTGTAGCAATTGCTACAACATTTGGTGTAATTGTCATGTTTGATGCGATGGCGGTTAGACGTCAAAGTGGTGAACAAGGAATTTTATTATCTCAATTATTTGAGGAACAATTAAGAGATGAATCTACAAAATTATCAGAGATTGAAATTGATGATGATGAACCGATTCAATTATTTAATACAGAAGAAAATAAAAAATTAATTATTAAGAAATATCTTGGACATAAACCAGTAGAAGTATTTGGTGGTGCGATGACAGGAATTGTCATTGCTATCCTATTACGCTTCTTATATTTCTAAGAATGGAGAATAAAATGACAACAGAAATCGTAGATATTGCCATTATTGGTGGCGGACCCGTTGGATTATTTACAGCTTTTTATGCAGGACTTCGTCAAGCTAGTGTAAAAATTATCGAAAGCCTTCCTCAACTTGGAGGACAACCAGGAATGTTATATCCTGAAAAAATGATTTATGATATTCCCGCTTATCCTGAAATTTTAGCGGGAGATTTAGTAGAAAACTTAATCAAGCAATTAGATCGATTTGAAGCTACACAAATTTGCTTAGAAGAAGAAGCTCTTCAAATTGAAAAACATGAAGACTACTATGAAATTACAACCTCTAAACAAAAACACTTTGCAAGAACGATTGTTATTGCATGCGGAAATGGAGCTTTCCGTCCTCGTAAATTAGAATTAGAAGGCGCAGAAAATTACGAAAATAAACAATTGTACTACTTCGTAACGAATTTAGAACAATTTAGAGATAAAAACATTGCTATTTGTGGTGGCGGAGATTCAGCAGTTGACTGGGCATTAACATTAGAAAAAATTGCGAAAAAAGTTAGCATCATTCACCGTCGCCCACAATTTAGAGCACAAGAGCATAGTGTTGAATTACTACAACAATCTTCTATTGAAATCTTCACACCGTTCATTCCTGAACGCTTAAATGGAGATGGAAATACACTTCAATCGGTCACTTTCAAACAAGCTCGTGGAGAAGAAGAAATCGAATTAGAAGTGGACGACTTTATTGTCAGCTATGGTATTTCCTCTTCTATCGGATCGATTAAAGATTGGGGATTAGAACTGCAAAGAAATGCGATTATCACAAATAGTAAAATGGAAACAAACCTTCCAGGTGTATTTGCCGTTGGAGACATCGCCACTTACGAAGGAAAAGTTCAAATTATCGCAACAGGATTTGGGGAAGCACCGATTGCTGTCAACCAAGCAATGGCATACATTCATCCTGAGAAGAGAATCCAAACCATTCATAGTTCTTCTCTTTTCTAGGAATATATGTTATAATGATGTATTCGTTTCCACTTTTAAATTCTGGAAACGTGGAAGGAGAGTTTTTTATGAAAAATACAAAAGAATTACATGAATATGCACTATCACTTCTTCATGAACGTGGAGTTGAATTAGAAGAAATTGCAAAATTAGTTTATTTCTTACAAGAACCATATTTTCCTAATTTAACGCTTGAACACTGCTACAATAATGTTGAATTTGTTCTAAAAAAACGTGAAGTACAAAATGCCATTATTACAGGAATTGAGTTAGATAAATTAGCTGAAAAAAATCAATTATCACAACCCTTAAACGATATTCTTACAAAAGATGAAGGTTTATATGGTGTAGACGAAATTCTTGCTTTATCAATCGTAAATGTTTATGGTTCTATCGGATTTACAAACTATGGTTATATCGATAAAGTAAAACCAGGAATTTTAGAATTATTAAATGATAAATCAAGTGGCTACTGCCACACATTCTTAGATGATATCGTAGGTGCTATTGCAGCAGCAGCAGCAAGTCGTGTAGCCCACGGATATCCAGAATACCAAGAATCAGAATTAGATTAATTCAGTAACATTAAATAAAATAAACTTTTCTAGAGTAGCAAGGACGCAAGCAGCCTCGCAAAAGCGAGGCTCATTGCTAAACATCGAGCCACGGTCTCGATGTTTCCTATTAATAAAATCCGCTTGACGCGAATTTCATTACTGCTACTATAGAAAAGTTTTTTATTTTATTATAAAGCTTCTTAACAACCAAGTTTTCAACTTAACTAACCTACAAATTTGTTAAACGACTAAAACTCATTGCAACCTCAGCAAAGCCTAGTTTTCGTCCTCTTCCAGTTCTTCGAGACGCTTTTTCATAATTTTCTTAATTTCATAAGTATCAACTTCATACTGTATACATTCACACTCTTCAGCAAATTCTTCTAAAATCGCCTCATATTCCTCTTCATCAAATTCTACTGCAAATACTGGACGATCATCCTGTACACCAACAAAAGCTCTATCTTGATCATCTATGAATACTAAACGATGAAATTCTTTATCAAACTCATACTGAAGCTCCATAAATGCTTTCAGCAATTCAACAGCCACATCATTTAAACCCGCTTCAAAAATCACCATTTTCTCCACTGCAGCACTATAGTTAGCTTCAAAACGAATACGATACCCTTGTTCATCCAATTCACGAACTTCAAGCACAAAATCTTTTTCCTCTTCTGATGTAATTCCTAATCCATGTGACACTTGCATGAGTTTAACACCACTATCATATTCATTGTCACTATAATAAATACGATATTTCTTTTCCTGATTGTCAATCACAAATTCCTCTTGATCTTTTAGCACAGTATATTCTTCTCGACAATGAGGACATTCAAATTCAAAAATAGATCCATCTAAAATATAAGGAATCAATTCTTGTTGTCTGGGTAATTCAACTTTTTGATATTCCCGTATATTAAAATGTCGTCTACAATGCAAACATCTAATCTCTCTATTTATAAATAATTTTTCCGTCATCTCTTCACCTATTTACTCTATATTCATCCAAATCGTAGCATCTTCATCGTCCACATAAGTTGTCCACGCTACACCAAAGGAAGCCTTCTTAGCTGTTGGTGGATAGTAAACGACACCGTTTGAATCCACTTCAATCTCATAGTGTTCTGGATCTACCTTTTCAGCCCACATTCCGACTGCTAGCTGATTCCACTGCCACTGGGCTCCTAATAAATCAATTCCCTCATAAGATTTAATATAGCGCATTTCCTCAAAGTCCATCGAAGTTTTTAATACAACCATTTTTCCTTCTAATTCCTCTAGTTGTGCTGGTTTTAAACGATATGCCCCATTGACTAAATTTTCTTTCCATACTCTTAATTTCGTAAATTCGTAATGCATTGGAATAACTTCTCCATCTGCTTCCAGCCAAAATTCCCCAATCGTTGTTTTTAAAATATGAACAGGGTTGACCGTTTTAGTTTTTCTACCAAAAATCGTTTTCTCTTTTAATTCATTTTCTCTAGAATTATAAATAATCTCTTCTTTTGGAATGGATAACTGATACTCGTTCACAGCTTCTTGATTGGAAGAAACAACATTCGTAATATATTTCAATTCTTCAATTGGAAAATCTGCTGCCTCTTCATCCCCGTAAAAGACTTTTTCGACGAAAGCTTCTACTTCTTGGAAATACTCTCCCACAGGAACCGTTACATAATCCCCCACTTGTACTTCTAAATTTTTATGGCATAAATATACATATTGTTTTCGACTACCTTCAAAGCTTACACGACAATATTTATATTCTCCATCTTGATGAGTCGGCTCAACTTCTTCCACTGGAGGAACACTATATTCACGACAAGATTCTAAGAAAGCTAACAATTTAAAAATTTCTTCGTCAAATAAACTAATCTCATAATATTCTGTTAAATATCTGCCACCTTTAATAAAAGGACGTATTCGAATTCCTAATAAGCAAACATCTGATTCATATTCTTTAGGAGAAAAATATAAGGCGATATCCTCTTCTTCAAATGATAAATGCCAAGGTTCTGTTCCTTCATTTTCTTTCATTCTTCTTAAAGATTCAATCCATTGATCCACTTCTCTTACACGGAGAAATTCTCCATTAACTTTTAAAGATACAAAAGCATTTTCAATTGAACATTTTCCATGCACCCATTGATTAGGAGTAGCTTCTTTTCCAATCGTACTTCCATCAAATTCAAATGATAATGTTGTCCCTAGAAATAATTTTTCTTTAAAACGAACTTTATTTCTCATATCATTCCTCCCTGTTCTTCTCTTGTATCTTATTATTTTTCAATTTTATTCGCTATTAATATAGGCAAGATATTGCCATTCGACATTTCCTATGCTAAACTGTTGTTAAGTTATAAATTAACAACGGAGGTGTATCATGTTTTCAGCCAATCGCCTAAAAGAAATCCGCACGCAACAAGGATATTCTCAATCTTTTATCGCTAAACAATTAGAAATTAGTCGAGTCGCTTACCATCATTGGGAAAATGGAAAAACCATTCCAAATCAAAAAAATTTAATCGCACTAGCAGAAATTTTCAATGTAGAAGCTAGTTATTTTGAATCGGAATACACTATTGTGACGAACTACTTACAACTGCATTCGAACAATCAAAGAAAGGCAGAACACTATGTAGAGCAATTACTTCATCAGCAACAAAGTCAACAAACGCTCTATCCGATTACCGTATTAGCAGAGGTAAAACTTTCTGCCGGATTAGGAAAAGGAATTTTTGATGAATATGAAACAGAAATTGTCTACTCTCCAACAGAGCAACGAGGCTATGATATTGCGGCATGGATTCAAGGAGATTCAATGAGTCCAACTTATCAAAATGGTGAAGTCGCTCTTATTCAAGCGAATGGATTTGACTATGATGGAGCTGTCTATGCCCTAACTTGGAACGAGGCAGTTTATATTAAGAAATTATATCGAGATGAACAAGGCTTTAAAATGGTTTCTCTAAATCCGAATTATCCAGAACAATTCATTCCTTATGAAGACAATCCACAAGTAGTTGGACTAGTCGTGAATCACTTTATGCCAGTATCTGCTTCCTAGAGGTTTAAAATGACCGTTATTGATTATGCAAGAGAACCGCATAGTAATATTGCCTTTATTGATATGAAATCCTTCTATGCTAGTGTGGAGTGTGTAGACCGTGGATTAAATCCATTAACAACTTGCCTTTGTGTTATGAGTCGTGCAGATAATGCTAATGGACTGATTCTTGCTTCTTCCCCTATTTTCAAGAAAATTTTTGGAAAAGCAAATGTCAGTCGTTCTTATGATTTACCGTTTCATATTCAAACAAGAAAATTCAATCTAGCTGCTGCAAAAAGACAAGGATTACCCATCAATCGAAATTTTATTCGCTATGTAGAAAATTGGGCACAAAAAACATTGATTGTGCCTCCGAGAATGGATCGATACATTGAAAAAAACATGGAAATTCAAAAGATTTTTCAAAGATTTGCTGCACCGACAGATATTCTTCCTTATTCCATTGATGAAGCGTTTATTGATTTAACTTCTTCCTTGAATTATTTTATCTCACATCATCAATTAACTAAAAAGGAAAAATTAGATGTCCTTTCCTCCAAAATCCAACAAGAAATATGGAGAAAAACAGGAATCATCTCAACTGTTGGGATGAGCAATGCAAATCCCCTGCTCGCTAAACTGGCTCTAGATAATGAAGCTAAAAAAACTAAAACAATGCGGGCAAACTGGTCCTATGAAGATGTGGAAACAAAGGTATGGAATATTCCTTCCTTAACCGATTTCTGGGGAATTGGCAGTAGAACAGAAAAAAGATTACATAAACTAGGGATTCATAGTATTAAAGAATTAGCTGAGAGTAATCCAGATGATTTACAAAAAGAATTTGGTATCATAGGAGTCCAGCTTTGGTTTCATGCCAATGGAGTTGATGAAAGTAATATCCATCAACCATATAAAGTACAATCAAAAGGAATTGGTAATTCACAGATTTTACCACGAGATTATATTCATCAAGAAGATGTAGAAGTTGTCTTATCAGAAATGGCGGAACAAGTAGCCATTCGCTTAAGAAGACGACATAAAAAAACAAAACTCATTTCTATTTATATCGGTTTTTCAAAATATGAAATGAAATCCTCGCTTCATTGCCAAGAAGCCATTGAACCAAGTAATCAAACAGCCATCTTAACAAAGGCTGTCTTACAATTATTTCGCAAAAAATATCATAGCGGTGCTGTCCGCCAAATTGGAGTACGCTATAGTGACTTAGTAGATGATAAATATTCCATCATTTCATTATTCGATGATCCCAGTCTCATGGAAAAAGAAGAAAAATTACAACAAGCCATTGATGGCATTCGAGATGAATTTGGATTTTTATCGATTCAAAAAGGAACTTCCCTGTTAGAAAGTTCGAGAAATATTGCTCGTAGCAAACTCATTGGAGGACATTCTGCTGGAGGATTGGAGGGATTAAAATGATTGATCGTTCTTATTTACCCTTTCGTTCTGCTCGCTTATATCAAGATCGAAAAATGGCAAAGTGGATGGGATTTTTCCTTTCTGAACATACAAGTGCATTAGAAGATGATGCAATTCCTATCCCTACTCATTCGCAACTCAATTTAGAAGAAAAATATTTATTATTAGGGCAATTACATTTATATGCTTTAAAAGCTCATATTTCTATTATTGAAAAAAAGCAACTATTGCACTATACAGGTACATTAGAAAACCTCACTGCTACGGAATGTTTATTAAAACTCAGTAAAGGCTATCAAAGAATTTTTATTGAGAACATCGTTTCTATTCAACAAGTAGAGGAGGAACAGTATGAATCAGCAAGATTATTATCGTAATGAACTGCAAATGAATTATTTTAGTGAAGAGTACCATCGTTTTGAAGAAGATTTTTATCGCTATTCTTCTCTAACGATTCCTCTGACTTTTTTAATCGATGATGTATTACTATCCATGGCAAAATCGAATCGTCCTTACTTTAAGCTGAATGGAAAGAATGCATTGGATCATCAGGATCATTATTTTCTCTTTAAGATTGAAGAAGAAGCGACTCAACCATCGATTCGACTCTATCGCTACTGTTGCGTTGCGCATTCACTAGAACAATTAAAGACACAGTATCTCTCACAACAAAAAAAACAGCTCTCTCCTAATTAGGAAAGAGCTATTTTTATTATAGACGAACCATAGTAGCACTAGGCATGAGACCGCAGGGCTGCTGCCGTCCGCCTGCTACTATACTAGAAAGTCATCCCATCATTTATCCGTCCTTCTATCATATGACCGATACAAAAAAGACTTCCATAGTAGCACAAGTGATAGAATCTGACATCACAGATTCTATCACCGGAAAATTTGAGACCTTAGGCTCAAATTTTAGGCATGAAACCGTAGGTTTGCTGCCGTCCGCTTGCTACTATAACAGGAAGTCTTTTAAAACAAATTTACTCTTCGCCAAGAAGCGCTTCTGGATAAAATTCACGCACAATTGTCGCACAACGATGACATAATGTTGGAGCATCTTCTAATGTTCCTACTTCTACTTTCACCGCACGACAACGTTGACAAGTTTCACCTTGTGCATGTTCAACAACCACTGAAACACCTTCACCTTGAACAGCATTTTCAGGAGCTACAGTTCCCACTGGCGCAACTTCTAATTGACTAACGATGAATAATTGAGCAACATCTGTTTGTAAACTGTCTAATAAATCAGCCACTTCTTGAGTTGGATATAATGTCACTTTTGCTTCAAAGTTTTTACCAATTAATTTTTCATTACGAGCTTCTTCTAATGCTTTAAGAGCTGTATTACGAACTTTAAAGAATTCAGCCCAACGAGCTAAAATAGCTTCTTCACCTTCATAATGAGTTACTTCAGGGAATTCTGCTAATTGAACATAAGCTTCCTCTTCTTTTAAGTATTTCCATACTTCTTCTGTTGTATGCACTAAAATTGGACTCAATAATTTTGTTAATTTCACTAAGATATCATACAATACTGTTTGCATTGCACGACGTTCAAAGCCATTTTCTTGATCAATATACACAACATCTTTAGCAAAGTCTAAATAGAATTGTGATAAGTCAACAGTACAGAAGTTGATAACCCCTTGGTAAACAGTTGAGAATTGATAGTTATCATATGCTTTACGGATACTATCTACTAATTGATTGAAGCGTACTAACATATATTGATCCACTGTACGTAAATCTTCAAACGCTACTGCGTGAGCTTTAGGATCAAAATCAGTTGTATTAGCTAACATAAATCTCATTGTATTACGGATTTTACGATAAACTTCTGAAACTTGGTTTAAGATATCATCACTAATACGAACGTCTGACTCGTAGTCCACAGAACTTACCCATAAACGAATAATATCTGCCCCTTTAGTCTTCATTTCTTTAGCTGGAGAAATAACATTTCCTAATGATTTACTCATTTTCTTCCCTTCTCCATCCATTACGAATCCTTGAGAAAGAACTGATTTATATGGAGCTTGGTGATGAATCGCAACACTTGTTGTTAAACTTGAGTTAAACCATCCACGGTATTGGTCACTACCTTCTAAATACATATCCGCTGGGAATGATAATTCTTCACGAGTTCCTAAAACTCCAGCATGAGAACTACCTGAGTCAAACCATACATCCATGATGTCTAATTCTTTTGTAAAGATACCATTTGGAGAATCTGGATGAGTGAAACCTTCTGGTAATAAATCTTTCGCATCCCATTCGAACCATACATCTGAACCATGTTTTTCAAAAATTTGAGCAACATGTTCTGTTGTTTCTGGTGTAATAATTGGTTCACCATTTTCAGCATAAAATACAGGTAATGGAACTCCCCATACACGTTGACGAGAAATTACCCAATCGCCACGGTCACGAACCATGTTATAAATACGAACTTGACCAGATGGGTGATACCATTTTACGTCGTTTTCAATCACATCTAAGATTTCTTGACGGAATGCATCAATTGAAGCAAACCATTGAGGTGTCGCACGGAAAATAACTGGTTTTTTCGTACGCCAGTCATGTGGGTAGCTGTGTACAAAATAACTTAAGTTTAATAATGCACCTTTTTCAGTTAATAAGTCTGTAATGACTTTATTCGCATCTGCATAGAACATTCCTTCAAATCCAGGTGCTTCATCTGTATAACAACCTTGGCCGTCTACTGGAGATAATACTGCTAAATTATATTTACGTGAATAATAGAAGTCGTCTTCCCCGTGTCCAGGAGCTGTATGAACTAAACCAGTACCCGCATCTAATGTTACATAGTCCCCATTCATCACTAATGATTCACGTTCATAGAATGGATGCCAAGCTGTCATATATTCTAACGCACTACCAGGGAATTCTTGTAAAATTTCAACATTTTCCCAACCTAATGTAGCTGTTAATGATTCTACTAAATCTTTAGCAACAACGAATGTACCAGCAGAAGTTTTCACTTGTGCATAGACATAATCAGGATGAACGAAAATTCCTAAGTTTGCAGGAAGTGTCCAAGGAGTTGTTGTCCAAATCACAAATGAAGTATCTTCACCCAATAAACCTTTTCCATCTTTTACTTTGAATGCTACATAAATAGAAGCACTTTCTACATCTTTATATTCGATTTCTGCTTCAGCTAATGAAGATTCACTAGATGGTGACCAATAAATTGGTTTTAATCCTTTGTAAATATAGCCATTTTCAGCCATTTTACCAAACACACGAATTTGTTCAGCTTCAAATTCAGGTTTTAATGTTACATATGGGTTATCCCATGTACCCGTTACACCTAAACGTTTGAACACTGTTCTTTGATTGTCGATTTGACGCCAAGCATATTCTGCACATAATTTACGGAAATCTGCTACTGACATTTTTTTACGATCAACACCTTCAGCATTTGCTAAAGCTTGTTCGATTGGTAATCCGTGTGTATCCCAACCTGGAACAAATGGTGCACGGAATCCGCTCATTGATTTACTACGAACGATAAAGTCTTTTGAAATTTTATTTAACGCATGTCCCATGTGAACATCCCCATTGGCATATGGAGGACCATCATGTAATACGAAAGAAGGTTTACCTTCATTTTTTAACTGACGTTGTGCATAAAGGTTTGCTTCTTCCCATTCTTGTTGATAATCTAATTCTTTTGTAGGTAAATTCCCACGCATTGGAAATTCTGTTTTTCCAATTTGCAATGTTTCTTTCATCTTCATTGCATTTCCTCCTTTGTCTATAAAATAAAAAATCCCCTGCAAAAGCAGGGGCGAAAGTTTCGCGGTACCACCCAAATTCTTGAAAAGTTATTTGTACTTCTCAACTTGGTAAATTGTTAACGCTATTTAGGCGATATTTCTTACTATTATTTCGGAAATATATCTCAGAGATGATTCTCTATCTTTGAGGGACATGCTAATCTTTCACCAACCATTAGCTCGCTCATTGTATCAAAAATAGAACGTTCTCTTCTACGAATATCAAAATAATACGCTATTTTTATTAAAAATGCAAGTCCTATCCTCTTACAGCCTCTTCGCTGGCTCTTACATATTTGCGAACTGTACTCTTATGGAAGAATAACGAGATAAAGGCAACTGGAATTGCTACAAAATATTTAATAATTTCTACAATAAGCGTAATAATCAAAAATGAAAGCAGATGTGATCCAATATCTTTCTTCATTTTCATCTTATAGCCACCGAATAGTCCACGTTTGACTTTCCCAGTACTATAATCCATTACTTCAGAAGCAGCATATCCAGCACGAATTCCACCATATGGTGTAAAGAACCATCCTAAAATTCCACCTTTAAAACGACGATAATCGGCATACCAACTATAAGTATAATTAGAAAGCAAAATATACCCAAACCAGAAGATTTTTCCAAAAAATCCCATCTCTCTAAAAGAAGCAAAGTATTGTAATAGTGAAATTACTAAATATCCAGTTAAATAAAAACTAAAGTCTTGCTTCGGTGTATCAAAATATCCACCATATCCTGAGTAAGGAATAATTTGAGGATCTAATTCTGAATCCTTTGGATATTCTGAAGAAGGTTTAGTTTGAAAGACTGGATTCTTTTTCCATTCATCTGAAGTCGGATCAACATAATCTGAAGAATTTGATTGTCCTTTTTTTGGTGGTGCTACATAATCATCTCTTTTTAGAGGAGCTACGTAATCATCTGATTTTGGAACTACTACATAGTCCTTGTTTTCATTATCAGAATCTTTTTTCTTTTTTGGTGGTGCTACATAATCTGTCATCTTATGCCTCCCTCATTTTTTCTAAATCTTCACTTGTAATCGTATTAAAATCACTTGACTCATCTTTTGTCACACGACGAGACATATGCGCCAATAATTTTTGGTTAAAGTTACGAATCCAACGTCCATTACTATGGTCATCAGTTATAGCATAAGCTTCCTTCACAACTGCTCTGTAACTTTCTGCATCATATTGATAGCCTTGACCTTGCAGGATAAATTCACCAATCTGTGCAATTTCATCTGGACTATAGTCTTCAAAATCAAATGTCGTAGGAACACGACTCTTCAATCCTGAGTTAGATTCTAAAAACTCTGCCATTTCTTTATGATATCCTGCAAAAATAACAACCATATCACGACGATGATCTTCCATAAATTTCAAGATTTCATCAATAGCTTCTTGTCCAAAATTATCACTAGAGCCATGTTTTAAAGAATAAGCTTCATCAATAAATAAAACTCCACCAAGAGCAGCATGTAAATGTTCTCTTGTTTTAATAGCTGTTTGCCCTTGATAACCGCCAATTAAATCACCACGAGATACTTCAATTAATTTATTCGTAGCAATTAAGCCTTTTTGGTACAATAATTCTGCAACAATTCTAGCAACCGTTGTTTTACCTGTACCTGGATTTCCTAAGAATAATGAATGTAAAGTCGTAGCAGAAGTTGCAAATCCTTCTTGTTCACGTTTACGATTCATTTCAGCTTGAGCAATAAAATCTTCTACTTGCTCTTTCACTTTATGAAGACCAATTAATTGATGTAATTCTTGCCATGCATCTTTCTTCGTACCATTGTCTTGATACTTACCAATCTCTAGAACAGCATCAATATCTGCATTTGTAATGAGCGAAATATCTTCACTTTTCTCAGCAATAACACGAGCAATTAATTGTTTAATTATCTTTTCGTTAAAATTACGAATCCAACGAGCATTACTACGATCTAAGGAACGATTATATTCCAACGTCACTTTACGTGTATAGTACTCCACATCTGCAATTTCATAGCTATTTTTTTGTAGACCTTTAATCCCCATTTGAACAATTTGTTCTGGAGTATAGTCTTCAAAATTTAATCGATTTGGAACACGTGAAGTTAATCCTGGATTAATTTGTAAAAATTGTTCCATTTCTTTCGTATATCCCGCAAAAATAATCATAATCTCATTTTTATGGTCTTCCATATATTTAAGAATCGTTGTAATAGCTTCTTTACCAGTATCATTCGTACTCTTCTTATCTAAGGAATAAGCTTCATCAATGAATAGTACCCCACCACGTGCTTCTTCTAATTTTGCTAAAGTTTGAGTCGTTGTTTGGTTTACATATCCAGATAATAAATCTGATTCAGAAACTTCTACAAATTTAAATGTATCTCCAAATAAAGCTCCTCGTTCAAATAAGATTTTACCCATTAAACGTGCAACGGTTGTTTTACCCGTACCTGGATTTCCCATAAATAATGAGTGTAATACTAATTGTTGAGGTGGTTCCCCTCTTGAAACACGTTGTTTATTATAATCAACCATTCCAATTAATGTATCGATTTCTTTTTTAACAGCTTCTAACCCAACTAGGCTTTGTAATTCTTCATAACTATCTAATTCTTTAGGAGCATTTTCATCTCCTTCTGCTCCAATTGCTTTGGTATGACGAACAGATGCATGTAAAATCGAATTCTCATCTGTATCAATGTTTAATTCACTCGAACTACCTTGTGCATACATTAATTCTTGAACATGAATTAATGAAGATTCTAATCCTTTGATAGACACTTCAAGAGATTTTTCAAATAAAAGTTGTTTCGCAAAAATAGTTGAGCAATAATACAATCTTAATGGAATACTTGACTTACTTTCACACTGGAATGTAATCATTCCGTCAGCAAAGCAATAAGTATTTGGACCTAAATCAAAGTTATCCATAATTTTACAATTATTTAAACGAGTAATTGTTGCTCTCAAATCCATTGATTGAACCGTTACTTCCGTCAAAGTTACGCCACTTTTATTTTCAGAATAGATTCCTTGTCCTCTATCTAGTTTACCAATAATTCCTGTATCTAATTGGAATGAAGAATCACTGACCCAAATCATTGGATAACCTTTCAGCATATCGCCACCATAAAATTGGCAATTATTAGCTTCTAATCGTGAATCTTTTTGTAAGTAAACAGCATTTCCAAAATAATTCTCACAAATGGTATTTGTAAATTTCATCTCCGAACCTTCACCAATTGTTCGCCATTGGAAGAAACAATCACTTACTGTTAATGAACTATTTCTAAAATAAATGCCTTGATTTCCACTATCACTAATAAAATGTGTTTTACAATTTTCAAATGTAACAAAAGAATCGTCTTTCGCAAACATTAAATAATTTTCATTATCTTCTTCTGTACATTCAAAAACACAGTTTTTAAACGTAACAGCACAGTTTTCGTTAATAATCATTAATGTTGTATTGCTAACATTCGTAAACCAAATGTTTTCAAATACTACGGATGCTCCACAATCAAGAGCAATACATCCTTGAAATTTATTCGTGAAGAATGATTCTCCATTTTCTTCATCTAATAATCCTAAAAAAGTAAGATTTTTTGTAATTTCATATGGATTATCCGTTGAAAATTTTAAGTAATAATCTTTTTGGATTTCCAATACATCGCCTACTTTAGCGGCTGCTATGGCATCATTAAAATCCCATGTATTATCATCATATCCTACTTGATATGTCGGCATTTACTCACCTTCTTTTTTGTTTCAATCATGGTTATTTTACCTGTTTTCCTTCTTTATTGTCAATTTATTATCAGATGTTTTCAGGTGAATATTTTATGAACAAAAAAAGACTCCTTATAGTAGCATTGCTTCCATCCTTTACTACTATATCAAAGAATTCCTCTTTTCATACGTACCTTCATATCCTTACGTAAAAATGAAGAAAGACTTCTTATAGTAGTATGAGTACTAGAATCCGAATCAGATTCTAGTACAGGAAAAATTGAGACCTAGGCTCAATTTTTAGGAATGAGACACCAAAGGTGGCTGCTTCCGTC
This sequence comes from uncultured Granulicatella sp., assembly GCF_963545075.1. Taxonomy (GTDB): domain Bacteria; phylum Bacillota; class Bacilli; order Lactobacillales; family Aerococcaceae; genus Granulicatella. Next base: position 4,210 of record NZ_CAUUHX010000029.1, on the reverse strand, counting down.
CTCTACTACTATATCAAGAAGTCCTCTTCTCATACGTACCTTCATATCTTTACGTAAAAAATGGAGAAGGACTCTTTATAGTAGTAAGCGTAAAAGTAGCCGAAAACCGGCTACTTTTACTAGGAAAAATTGAGACCTAGGCTCAATTTTTAGGAATGAGACACCAAAGGTGGCTGCTTCCGTCCTTTACTACTATATCAAAGAGTCCTTCGTAATTAAATCTCTGGGTAAATATCTTCCACAGTTTTCGCTGGGTCAATTACAATGTATAAGTGACCATGTGTGCCAATAGCTGAACTTTGGTATTTATTGTCATTTCCATCTTCATCTACTGGGCTATATGGGAAGTAAACACGATCTGTTGAAACAATCACGTCTGATTTTGGATGATCGCTATCTAAATATAAAATATCCATTAATTCGATATCGCTATATTTTTTAACACGTTCGAACATTCCTAATTCTAATCCACCTAAGTTAATGTCTTCAGACATTACGTGGTCTGCTTCAGGAAACACTTCAATACGTAATGATTCACATGGATGAATTTCTTGGAATTCACTTCCATTAATACGACCAAACGATGTTGTAACTTGTTTGATCCATAAATCTCCAATTAAACGACGGTTAATCGTCCATGTTTCTCCGTTACGGAATACAAAACGTAATCCTGACATTACTTTTTTCATAAAAGTCTCTCCTTTTTATGTATGTTCTCACTCTTTTCAGCAGTGAAAACACTTTTTTATTCTTTACTCTTCGAATTTTACCATTGAACACAAATATTTTCAATGATTATTCACTTTCCAGTTCCAAAGTGAGTTAAAACATAAGATTCCAAAATTTCTGCATCATTTTGTATACTTTGCTCTAAAATCATTGTTTCAACCGTTTTTAATACCTGCCCTATAATAGGGCCTTTTTTATCTAATTTTAAAATACGAATAATATCATGACCATTCAATTGAATATCATTCATGGAACGAATCGGTAACGACTGATACGTAGCTTCTAAGTCTTCCATGGAAACACTTTCACCTTGAGCAATCAATAATTGCTCCACTTCACAGGCAACTTCATATGAACAATCATAAGCTAAAAAGAAATTCCACTCAGCATTTTTTCTTGCACGATACGTTCTATATCCAACTAATACATCTCGAATTTGTTCATTTGAAGACTTCCAAGATTTCAATAAGTGAGTTACTTCTTTATCACTCAAATTTAATTCATCTACGAATAAAATCCAAGCTTGCAAGACACTCATCTCTTTTAAAGGAAATTTTGCTAATTTCAAAAGAATCTCATCTTTCCCATCAAATAATGGACACGCTTGGTATAAGCCCGTTTCAACAAATAATTGCAACGCTGCTTTACGGTAAGGGCTTTGAATCATTTTTTCAAATTCCACTTTCATTCGTTCCACAGCTACTTTAGATAAATTCATTTTTAAAAGAGAAATAGCATTCTTCGTTTCCTCTTCAACTTGGAATCCTAACTGACCAACAAAACGTACCGCACGAAACATCCGTAATGCATCTTCATTAAAACGTTCTTTTGCATCTCCAACACAGCGAATACATTGACGCTCTAAATCCCCAATTCCATCGAAGAAATCCATTAATTGATCATCAATCCCAATCGCTAAAGCATTAATCGTAAAATCACGACGTTTTAAATCTTCTTCTAACGAGCGAACAAAAGTTACCTTATCTGGGTGTCTAAAATCCTCGTAACCTTCTTCTGTTCTAAAAGTAGTGACTTCATAACCTTCTTTATGATGAATCACCATTACTGTTCCATGCTCAATTCCTACATCTACTGTATGAGGAAAGATTTCTTTCACTTCTTGCGGAGTAGCACTTGTAGCAATATCTACATCTGAAATAGGCTTATGAAGGAGCATATCTCTTACTGAACCACCTACAAAATAGGCTTCATATCCTGCATCAACTAATTGTTGCATTACAGGTAATGCTTCTAAAAATAATGGTTCTTTTTGAATCGACATTCACTCGCCTCTCTTTCTCTTACTTTTCAAGTTCTTTCAATTGTTCTGTTAATTTAATAAATAGCTCTTGATTTCCAGTTTCTAACGCTTGATCAATTTGAGCTAAAATTTCTTGTTTCAATACACTTGTTTGTATTTCTGTTAATGCTTGATGTATCTCTTCATCTGAAGAACTTTCTTCTTCATAAAAAGGATTTTTTTCTAGTATACCAAATTTAACCATCGTTAAGTAAGCATCTTCGAATTCCATTTCAATATAACATTCTTCTTTCCAATTCAATCGAATATCATGAAAAGCTTGTTCTGGATTACTAAAACGTGAACCTGCTTTATAAAAATAAAACGATTCATCAGGTGCTTTCTCTGTCGAAAACCACATTCCTTTTGGTGTACAATCCACTCGTTCAACAAAATGAATTTGTTTTAATAATATTTCATGATTTAATAAATAATTTAATATCCATAAGGCTTCTCTTCTTTTTAAAGCATGATTCGACACAAACCATGAAATAAAGTTTTTCTTATCCTCTAAACTCGGTTGAAACATCTTCTCCACTCCTTATGCTTCAAAATATTGCTGTAATTCTTGTAAATCCTCATTTAATGGTTCAAGATGTTGACCATGTTCTAACCACTCTTTTGCTTCAGCAATTCTGCCTTCCTCTCGAAGGAATCTTACATAATCAACAATAAACTCTACTGAATCTTCTAATTCCACACTAGCTTTTTGATAAAACTCTAGTGCTTCTTCGAATTCTTCTAGCCCTTCTTTTGCTCTTGCCATTAAATAAAAAATTTGACCATTCTCTAAGCCTTCTTCTATCTCTTGGGCTAAAATATCTTGTACCTCTTCAAACTCTTCTTGGTATAATAATACTTCTGTATAAGCTTGCAGAATCTCAAATGATTCAGGCGATAATTCATAAGCTTGTTTTAAGGCTTCTTGTCCTTTTTCCATTTGTCCAATCGATAAATAAGAAACGCCTAAACTAAAGAATGGATCTTTTTCATATGGATAAATTTCTGTAATTTTAGATAAGCTCATAATTGCTTTTAAATGATCATGTTTAAACATTTGAATATGGCTTAATCCTAGTAAGGCTTCATAATTTTCTTCATCACGAGATAACACTTCTTGATAGATTTTTTCTGCATGGTCATAATTTCCTTCTTGGATATCATGTTTTGCAATACTAATTAATAACTCATTCGAAGCTGATTCTAATCCTTCATCTGATACTAGTTCTTGTAAAGGTTCTGCATTCCCCATTTCTAAAGAAGCTTCCACTAATAATTCTCTTGCACGATTTTCTTCTCCAGTTTCCTCCTGGGAATTTTTTAAAAATCTTTCTAAATACTGAACACTTCTCTCCATCGAACCTGATTCAAACAATAAAGTTCCTAAATAAAAATCTAAAATAGCTTCTTCAGGAGCTAATTCTTTTGCGAGTAATAACTTTCTTTCAGCTACGTCATAATAGCCTTGTGCTTTATATAATTCCGATAAAATCACTAAAACGCTTGGATAATTCGGGTTATCTTCAGGAATATCATATAAAACAGATAAAGCTTGATCATATTCCCCTTGGTTCACTAAAATTTCAGCAAGTAAAATGGTCCAAGCAGATTCTTCAGGTTCAAATTGCGTTAATAATAAATATGCCTGTCTTGCTTCATCAAAAAATCCACTACTCGCACTAAAGGCAGCTAAATCAATTAATTCTTCTATGTTATCTTCTGTCACTTCTTCCATAAATTGATGAAAAAGTGAATATACTTTTTCTAACTCTTGTTCTTCTAATGCATTTTGAATTTGTTTAACGATTGATTTCATAATTTCTCCATTTCTATAGGCAACAAAAAAGATGCTATATTGATTTAACTCTAATATAGCACCTTTATGAAATAGTTTCTATGAAAATGTCATAATAAACTGATTAGTTTTTTACAGCATCTTTCAAAGCTTTACCTGCTTTGAATGCAGGAACTTTGCTAGCTTCGATTTGGATTTCTTCTCCTGATTGAGGGTTACGTCCTTTACGAGCAGCACGTTCACGTACTTCAAAGTTACCAAATCCGATAACTTGTACTTTTTCACCTGCTTGTAATGCTTCTTGAATTGTTTCGAATAATGCATCAACTGCTGCTGAAACATCTTTCTTTGTTAATTGCGTTTTTTTAGCTACGCGATCTACTAAT
>NZ_CAUUHX010000028.1:0-22984 GCF_963545075.1 uncultured Granulicatella sp. | reverse complement strand
ACACAGACTAAAAAACATTCCACACCTTACTGGGAGTTGTTTTAATGAGTTTATAACATTAAAAAAGCTTTTGGAATGTACTGCACCCCAAAAGTTAGACATAAAAAATCTAACTTTTGGGGTGCTTTTTACAGTTTCTGTTTTCTAAAAGTTCAAACTTTTCTCCCGTTCATTTGAACTTCTATTCAACATCCATTAATAATTCTTTAGGATTTTTACTAAATGTTTTCACACTGGCAATCGTTAATGCAATCCCTAATACCACAATCATAAATCCAACTACATATAATACATTAGTTGGTTGAATCACCATTTCTAATGAAGTTAATGTCTTATTAAAGCCATCTACTTCAGCTCCGCCACCTAAACCCGTTGAGGCTGCTTGTTTGCCCATTTGTTTTGCAATACTTGAAGTAACACTTGCAAGTAATTGATTTCCGACTGTTTTACCTGTCAAAATAGCAACTCCTGTTGCACCGATAAAGGCTGGTAAACTAATGAACAATAACTCCCATACAAATTGTCCAAATATTTCCATTTTCGATAAGCCAATCGATAATAGGACACCAATTTCTCTTTGACGAGCATTCATCCATAAGAATAATAATAATGCTACTGTAATTCCTGCAAATGCAATAGATCCAATAAATAATTTATTTGCGATTGAATACATCCCAGAAATTGATTGTTGTAGGGCTGGGAAGTTAGAAGAACTTTTTACTAAATTATAAGATTTCCAATTAATCGCTAATTTCCCTAAATCTTTAATGACTGTATCAAGATTTTTATTTCCTTTTACAAAGAATGTCGCATCTTGATACACTGCTGTATCTTCTGTATTTCCATATACTTTAGCAGCTGTAAGAATATCGGTTACTAAAGTATTTTCATATAATTCTTGTGCTGCTGTAACTCTCGTTTTATTATGACCATCAAACAGACCTTTAATTTCTACTTCTACCGTTTCATTAGCACCTTTTTCATTATCAGCATCATAAATATTTGATTTTAATGTAATTTTATCGCCTACTTTTAAGTGATTTTTTTCAGCTAAATCTTTATGCATTAAAATTTTATTTTTATCTGATTCTACTAATGGACTCCCTTCCACTAATTGATAAGCACCAGAAACAAATTTATTTTCTTTTGCAGAATCATTAACCCCTGTTAACATCACTGCACGTTTAAATTTCTTAATACGATCAGGTGTTAATACTCCTTGAGTTTCTTTTGTTTCAATAATATCGTAGTCTGCTAAATCCGCTACACTATTAATACGTTTAACTGTTCCTTCGATATCAGGGGATTCAGAAATTTTTTTAATATCTTCTCCTTTAATATTTCCTCCACCACGAGGTGTTCCTTGATTCACTCGACGATTAATTTCCATTGAAAAACTATTCGTAATATTTTTAAACACTTCTTTTGAAGCTTGATTCGTTGCATCTTTCATCGACAATCCAATCATACTTAATGTTGCCATGGATAATACAACGGCAAATAAAACAAATGATTTGAAAATTTTTCTTGAAATATAAGCAAATGCATTTTTTATCATTATCTTTCTCCTTTTTCTTATTTCACTTCGTGAAGTTTTGTTTCACGCAATTCTAAAATGGTATCTGCAGCATTTGCTACTTCTTTACTATGTGTTACAACAATGACACATTTTTGTCTTTCTTTTGCTAATGCTTTTAGTACATCAATAATTTCTCCTGCAGTTTGTTCATCTAAATTTCCCGTTGGTTCATCCGCTAAAATAATTGGAGCCTCTGAAACTAATGCACGAGCAATCGCTACCCTTTGTTGTTGTCCTCCTGATAATTTTAAAACATTACGATTCACATGACTTTCTTCTAATCCTAATTGTAATAAAATTTCTTTTGTAGCTGTAGGATTAACTAAACGAATATTTTCTAAAGGCGTTAAATAATCAATTAAATTATAATTTTGGAAGACTAAGGAAATATGATGTTTACGATGATAACTATCTCCTTTTTCTTGAATATCTTCTCCTTCAAATAAAATCTTTCCACTTGTTGGATTATCTAATGCTGCTAATAATGATAGTAATGTTGATTTTCCAGAACCCGATTTCCCAATAATCGCGTAAAATTTACCGGCTTCAAATTCTTGATCAATTTGTGATAACACATTTTGACGTGCTTCCTTATATTGATAACTTACTTTATTCATTGATAATACACTCATGTTCATTCTCCTAACTCATTTTTGATAATATTTCTTTTGGTTTCTTCATTAAAAAGATTCCTAATGTTACAGCAATTGAGAATACAATTACCATCGCTAATAATGCATAACTTTGACTAAAAACCGTCATTACTGCCTGTTGTGTTCCTTTTGAAATAACATTTCCTAAAGGGGATTGTTCCTGATCCATCGATATAAATCCATTCATTAATTGATGAACCATCATAGGTCCAAATGCAAGCGAAACAAAAATTGCTGGAATCGTCAATAAGAATAATTCAACAAAGAATTTTCCAATAATCCAAGCTTTATGAATTCCAATTGATAATAAAATACCAATTTCATAAATTCTTTCTCTCACACTCAGCATTAACATTAAGGATAGAACTACCGCCCCAGCAATTAATATCCCTACTGTCATCCACTGAACCATACTTTGAAGACCTGTAATACTTTCTAATATATCATCGAAATCTTGCTTTTGATCCTCGATTACAAACTCTTCCCAATTGAATGGTAAAGCTTCTATTGCTTGTTTCATTTTTTGTAATTCTTCACTTGAAGAAGCAAAAATATTTAATCCTGTCACAACTTCTCCTGATTCACTTGAGAAAAGTTGATGAATGGATTGATAATCCGTAAATACAGTATTTTCACTAAAATCAGAAGTTAACCCAGTATAAGTTTCTTGTTTTTTCCCAGAAAAAATTCCAACAATTTCATAGTCTACTTTTTTCTTCTCACCAGTTTCTTGCTGGATGACATCAAGAGTTATCTTATCTCCAAGATTCAATTGATTTTTAGAAGCTAATTCTTCATGAATCATGATTTTATGGACATCCGTTGCTCCTATCATTTTTCCCTTTAACAATGAGAAAACTCCACTTGAGAATAGTTTTTCTCGATTTACTTGGCTACTAGAATTAAGCGAAACAACATTTTTCATTTCTTCATCAACATCATCTCGTTGAATTTTTTCTTCACCCGTCACTACTGTATGATTTTCTAATTTTGCAATGGTTTGATAATGTTTTTCTAGTGACTCATTATCTGCAACTTTGTTTATCTCTTCGACTTGTTTGAATGAAAAACTTGTTCCATCTTTTTTTCTAAATTCAAACGAAGAAGTTGTTGTTTGCTTTAATTGTTGTTGCACTATAGAAGTCGTGGATAATAATCTCATACAAGCAAATATACAAGATAAAATGACACTAAATATAGTGATTAGTATTAAACTTTTCTTTTTCTTTCTAAAAATATAAAGTATCGCATTTTTTATCAAAGGAATTACTCCTCTCAATTTCTTATCTGTAACTTATTATAAAGAGTGTTTATGAAATGTATATGAAATAAAAAAAACTCGCCAGAAAAACTGACGAGTTTTTTATTATAGTGGAAATACTGCTACACCAAGAATTTTTTTATCAAAATTATGTAATTCTTGTAATTTCTTTTCAAAATCAACATAGCGAGTCTTACCAAATTCTTCTACAAATAAGTAAGCATCAAATTGACAAATTCTTTCGAAATTAGAAGCTTCTACATATTCAATCGTTACATCTTGAATTTTTTGCTCCCATTGTTTTGCGATAGCTTTACTTGAAGTGACAACGGCAAAATCTCCATGTGTTTCCTTTTTATAACGAATTAATTGACGTAATACTTCTGAATTTTCAACTTCAAAAATTTGTTGCATATCATATTTTTTGAAATCACCAGCACGGTTCATAGTTGGATTAAATAAATACCAAACAAAATTGATAAAAATAACAATGAATCCTGCTAGGACAAAGACAATCACCATTCTTAATACTAATTGTTTCATATTAAAGTTTGAAATCGTAGTTTCACTACCACCAACTTCTTGAGAATTAACAGTATTTAATTTTTGAATCGTTACATCTTTAAAAATATCTTTATAACTACTCATTAATGCATCTACTTTTTTCTCAATTAATTGATTTAAAGTTGGACTTGTTGTTAATGCTTTTACAGAAACCCCAGTATAATCCCCTAATGATGTGACAATAATTTTCTTTTCCCAAAAATCTACATCAGAATTTCTTAATTGAGTAGCATTACTAGCAATTTCTCCTGCAAAAGTTGCAACTTCTTGATCTGTTGAATCATTGAATAAATAAGCACCATTCATATTAGAACTAATTAATTTCGAATAAAAATAACTAAATTGATCATTCTTAATATTAGCTTCTGTTTTAAATTCCTTTTCTGGAGCATTAATTTTATAAATAATATAACTTGAATAACTTGTATTATTTTTTACAACTGATTTTGAGGTAATAGCTTTATAACTCATTGGTACAGCCATTAAGATAAATAAGATGAATACGGAAATTGTATTCCACTTTTTCTTTTTCTTTAAGTTAGCTAATAAATCAGCTAATGAATAATTTTCAAACATTTATATAACCATCCTTTGCTAATGTTGTATGATAAATTGGTTTCTTCATTGAATAGGACATTAAGAATATTAAAATTACAACTGTCCAAAATTGCATTGTAAATAAACTAAAGAAACTTTCTGAGAAACTACTTCTCGCCATAAAGAATAGATTTCCAAGAACTAATAATGATACTGTAAATCCGAGTAGATTTTTACGATAAGCTGAATTCAGTAATTTAATAAAAATAAATCCTAAAATACAGCTTGCTAACATTAATCCAAAGAAACCATAATCCGTATATATTTCCATCATGTAGCTACTTCCAATACCATGACCATCTAAATATTGTTGTTTTAATACAAGATACGAAATATTATGAGCATAACTATTACTTTCTAAGGCTAATTCAATACTATTCGTTGTTGCTTTAAAAGCTTTAGTTCCTAATACATTCATACCAATACTACCTCGATAGAAATAATCAATAATTGGACCAAATGTAAAGTTTCTCATTTCTCGAATTGGTAAACTACTACGATAAAGATAACCTCTCGCTAAAACTCCAAAACTAGTTCCTTGTTTATAAACAAAATCGACTAATAAAGCAAAAATACTATCAAACTTTAACTTTGCCCCATCACGAACATAGTTCATAGCCCCCATCGCAAGCATTAAAACCGGAGTCCCTATTCCTAAAGCAATTTTTTCTCTACGTCCTAGCCAAACTTCTTTTTGATCAGAATAGTGACGCATGAAGAAATAAACAAATGCAAATAATAAACTTAAAATGAATGGATTTCTCGTTCCAATCACTAAATGAATCATATTTGCTGCAACATATAAACCTAGCATAAATATCGATACTTTTTTAGAAGGTTTTGTAGCTAGATATACACATAATGCATAGAACATAAATGCTGATAATAAATAAGTAAAGTACGGTAATTTACTAGTAAAATTTGCATAATAACCATAATAGGTTGTCTGTAATCTAAAAATTAAACGTTCGACTAATCTTAATACATAAAAAGGATATGTAAATAAGAAAACCGTTAGTGATACTCTTCTAACTTGTAAGATCAAACGTGCATAGGAATTTTCATCGACTGCCTTTTCCTTTTTACGAGTAAAATATCTAACGCCAATGATTCCACCTAACCATAAGCCAATTAAAGAGACAAGTATGATATTAAAAGTAAATACATAGGCATCCTGTTGATAGGTTTCAAAGCTTCCAGTTCTTAAATAATCAATTAACGGTCTTGAAAATAAAAACACAAAAATTGTCATATAAAACAACGCATGAATTAATTGATATTTTAAATGATGAAAACTAAATAATGTATGTGCAATAAAAACCATCACAACAGTATATAATAATGTTTCTAAATGATTATTATTTAAATAAACCAAGTAAAAAGCAATTGCTAATCCATAGCAGAAAGTTGTGAGTACTGCATGAAGTTTTCTTAAAGAATCCGGCATCTATCTAACTCCTTTCTTCTTTTGATGATTGAAATAACTCCTCTATTTGTTGCAGTTGTTTTTCAATTGTAAATTGTTGGATAAATTCTGAATAATTCTCAGAAATCTTTCTTTCTCCAGTAATATATTTTTTAAGAGAATCAAGCGCTTCTTGATTTGTCTCTATCACGTCTCCAAATTGACCATCATTCGATAATTCTAAGGCTCCACCAACATTTGTGGAAACAAAAGGAATTCCTAATGTCACTGCTTCTACAACTGCTCCTGAAAATCCTTCTTGCTTCGATAAAGAACATAAAAGTTTTGCTTGTTTTAAAATAGAATAAGGATTCTTCTGATAACCTAAGAAATAAACCTTATCCTGTAATTGAAGACGTTCTACTTCTTCCTTCAAGAAATTCTCTTGTTCACCACTACCAATATAGTATAAATGAACGTCATTTACATCAGTTTGTAATTCGTTAAAGACTTCTAATACACGATCCGTTCCTTTTAACTCTTCTAGACGTCCAATCACACAAATGCTATTTTTTTCTAATGTAACTGGAGCAACTTCTTCAGATTTTTCAAAAAGAGTGGAAAAATCATAGCCATTATAGATAGTTTGAATTTTATTTTGAAACATTGGATATACTGTTTCAATTGATTCCCTTGTTTTTTTAGAAATGGCAATAATCTTGTCTGCCTGACTTAATTGTTCAAAATGATTGTTTCGATACTGAGTTTGTTCTTCTTTCAAAAAGGCTTCAATACTTCCATGAATCCAAGCAATTTTTTTTACTTCTTTTCTTTTAGAAAAGGGGAATGCTGGATTCATAATGGTAAAGGAAACTTCAATATCATACTCATCTTTAATGAGCCAATTTCTTACTAAAGTTGGAAAATAAATTCTTAAACTCCATAAAATAGAATCTAACACTCGTCCATAACTTTTCTTCTTATATGGTTTTAATATGTTAACTCCTTTAGGAACAGCTTCATACCCTTTATCAAAATGTTCCATCTCTAAAATGTCAATCTGATATTTCTCTAAGTCTAAATTGGATACAATTGTGGATAAAATTTTTTCAGCTCCTCCTCCTAACGAGAAAGACCATAAAAAGAAAAGTACTTTTTTCTTATTTCCCATAATATTCACCTTTATAATGCGTATAGCTCTTTTCTAAATCCACTAAAACTGCATCATGATGAGCTACTTGCTTTTCTACTGGTGGTGGTGTCATATAATCCCCAAAAGCAGTTTTTAAATAAGCATCATATCCAATTGGAATTGGTAATTCCGTTTCTTCAAAAGGAAGCCATAAAGCGTCCTCAAAACTAGAAATTGGATACTTCTTCTTCATATAATATGGCCCAGAACAAAGTTCAGTAATTCCATCACTTTCTTCTTTTGTGTATTTTGTCATTTCAGCTTCAGCTTTTTTCCAAATTTTATAACGAAGTTTTTTAGACGGAATCATCGCTAATAAAGCTTGACTTCCCCACTTCATTATTCCGCCATGTTTTTCTGGAATAGTTTGCGCACAAAATAGTGAATAGACTAAAGCAGCTATCACTTGTTTTTTTCGTGATAGCTCATTAGCTGGATAATAATCTAATGGAAGTACATCTAAAGCTAGTCCATGTGGAATATCCAAATCTTGTTGATAAGGTTTGATACATGTTGTTTGTGTATCTCTTATTGTAATAAATAAATTACGATCAATATAATTTTCATTACTTTTAGAAAGTTGATAACGACTATCTGCCTTTTGTGGCCACAGTTGTGCTAATTTTTCATAATCTTTTCTTGGCATAAAGAAATCTAAGTCATCATCCCAAGGAATAAATCCTTTATGTCGTAGAGTCCCAATTGCTCCTCCACCACATAAGTAGCATAGTAAATCATTTTCCTTACAAAATTGAACGAAATACTCTGCCATTTCTAAACACTTCGCTTGAAGTGGTTCCATGATTTCACCTCATTATTAAATATCCCATTTTGCAACTGTCTTAAATGGTGTAACAGTATCTTCTTCAAAGAAATGATAAATGTCTTGGATATCTTGAATTTTATTTGATTCATGAATAATTAAATTCAATCTTGAATGTACTTGAGGACGTTCCATCATTTCAACGGCTCCTTCAAAATCATCACGTCCTGAACGTGAACTACCCACCCAAGTTAATCCTTTTTCTAAAATATCTCGTGTATTTAACGGAACTTCAAACTCGCTTACTCCCATCATAATAACGGTACCTTGTGGTCTAATATGTTTAATAATATCTCGATAAGCTTCTTGCGTTCCATTTCCTCCCACACATTCAAAAGCATGATCAAACGTGAAGTCATCTTCAATTTCACTCACATCATACACTTCATCTGCAAATGAGAATAAACGTAATTTGTCATGATTTTTTCCAACCACAATAATCGTTGAATTAGGAAACTTTTCTTTTGCAAGTGTTGCAACAACATATGCTAGACTTCCTGAGCCCCATACCACAATACGATCTCTTCTTGAATGTGCGACTTGTTTCATTCTTGTAATCCCATGAATCCCAACAGATACAAATTCTGTAATCGCAGCGACTTTTGATGGAATTGTTTCGTATTTCACCACACGATTTTTAGGAATTGTGACAAATTCTCTCATAAATCCATCATGACCACTTGAACGGAAATAACCACCTGTTACATAGTTTTCATAAAACTCTGTTCCCTCTTCAAATTCCTTTGGAGGTTGGTTTGGAATCATGACGACTTTATCTCCAGGTTTATACGTTCCTGAAGCATCGCTTACAACAATCCCACAACATTCATGAATTAATGCCATCGGTAATTTTTTTTGTAAAATTTTTGGTGGGCGTGTCCCTTGGAAATAACGTTGGTCTGCATGGCATAGTGCAATATAATTTGGTCTAACAACTACTGTATCTTCTTGCTCCATTTCAACGTCTTCATATTTCACAGAAAAATAATGCGGACGAATCAATTGATATACTCGATTAATCACTTAGATCTCTCCCAACATCGCTTCAGCAATTTTTAAATCTGTTACTGTAGTAATTTTAATATTTGAATATTCCCCTTGAACGAGTCCAACGGGTGTATCATTTAATACAAACACTTTACAAGCATCTGTTAAAATTTGTTTCACTTCGTCTTCCATCGAATTATAAATATCCACAAATGCTCGAATTTTGAAAGTTTGTGGTGTTTGCCCTTGATACATATGTGTACGATTTGGAATAGAAGAAATAACTTTCCCATCGACTGACTCTACGATAGTATCATTTGCAAGGACAACTGTATCTGCAACATCATACTCTTTCATCGCAGCAATATTTTCTTGAATCATTCGGTAAGATACAAACGGGCGAACTGCGTCATGAGTAATTAAAATATCATCTTTCGTTTCACCAGGTTTTTCTTGAATATCCTGAATAATATTCATAATACTATCATTTCTATCTTTACCACCTGAAACAACACGAATTTTTTCTTTTTGCGTTGGAACATACTTTTGAAGCAAATCTTCAAAGTAAGTCATCCAATTCGGATGAACGGCTACATAAACAATATCAATTTCTGGAACAAACAGGAATTTTTCAACAGTATGCATAATAATTGGTTTTTTACCTAATGTTAAAAACTGTTTGGGCATATCTTGAATTCCCATACGAGTTCCCGTACCACCAGCAAGTATTCCGGCGTAAATCATTCGACTTCCTTCTTTCTATGGTGTAGTTAAATATAATAAGTTTTCTCTTTGTTGTAATAATGGATATGTTGTCACGGATTTTTGTCCTAAATATTTACGGATTAAATTTGATTTTTCTAGTAATTCTTCATCTGTTGCATAAGAATAATAAATTTGTTCTCCAATCGAATTCGTTAATAATAATGAACGTTCTTCAATAAATGCTTGTTCTAAATTATCAAATGAAGGTCCATAAGTATTTTTTAAAGCCATAATTCTACCAATTGGAATATCTGTTTTAACATTGTTTTTGACAGCATTCATAATTTTTTCAAAATTTGTAATAGAATTAAAGGACATCATTTTTTTCACTAACTGTTCAATGACAATTCTCTGACGTTTTTGACGACCATAATCTCCTTCTGGATCATCATAACGCATTCTTGCAAAGCGTAAAGCACTTTCTCCGTCTAATAATTCTGTTTTTCCTTCTACAAATGAACGTTCTTCATAAGTGAAAGTTAGTGGACTAGTTACTTCAATACCGCCTACTGCATCTACAAATTCCATTAATCCTGACATATTAATTTCCATATAAAAATCAATGGTCGTATCAAATAATTTTTCTACAGAATTAATCGCCATTTTAGCTTGTCCATATGCATATGCATGATTAATTTTATCATACGTATGCATACCAACAATTTCAGTATAAGTATCACGAGGAATACTTAATAATTGAGCTTTTTTATCTGTAGGATTGGCTGTTAATAACAGCATTGTATCACTACGTCCATCTTCTGTAGGACGTCCATATGCCCCATTATCAATCCCTAATAATAAAACATTAATCGGCTTGGCATTTTCAATAATTTCTTGTGCTTCTTCTTCAGTTCTATTCCCCACATCTTGAGTAATCGTACTAATTGTTTGGTGGAATAAATTTAATTTGTCAGCAAATACGATTGAAGTGCCTACTAATAATGCTGTTATTAAAATAAATATAAATAAAAGTTTTCCTTTTTTCTTCTTTTGTCTTCTTTTGGATCGAAGACCAAAATCATGATGTTCTACCATTTACTTTCCTCAAATTCTATTATTTATTATGGTTGATTATTTGATGTAGATTTTTCTACTGCAGCAGGTTTTGGTGCAATAGTTGTATTTGTTGGTGCTGGAGCAACTTCAACCGTTGAAGATTCAACTTTAGTCGGAGCTACTGTTGTTGGTTGAACTTTTTGAGCACTAGTTGTTGTCTCAACTTTTTTATCATCCGCTTTTTGAATCGTTGTTGTATTTTGAACACTTGTAGTTTGTTGTGTTGTTGGAGTCGTTGGAGTAGTTACAGGAGCAGGTTGAACTGGCTCTACATACTCATCAGCAGCCTCTTCTTGATAAAATGGTTGACTAACCGGTTGATGTTTTTCAACATCTGGCACTATTTGTGTCTCATTTGTTTCGATATGTTTTAATGATTCAACTTTTGATAAATCTAAAGACTCTCTTAATACATTTGAAATACGTAATCGTTCTTCTTCAGGGACAACAAAATAGTAAACTCCACCAATCATTGTTCCAGACCCACTAATTTTATCACTTTCAAAATTTTTCAAAGCTTTTGGATAATTATTTTTTATCGATAATAATTTATCAAGTGTAAAATTCGTACGAACTGAATTTTCTAAAGTTTTTAAAATTTCTTCATAACGAGTTACAGAAGTAATATTTAATAGTTTTTCTACTATTTTCTGAATCACATATTGTTGACGTTTTTGGCGACCCATATCTCCTTCTGGATCATCATATCGCATTCTGGCATATCTCAAAGCAGCTTCACCATCAACGTGTCGGTCTTCTCCTTCAGTAAAGGATTCTCCTTCATATGTGAAGGTTAATACTGGTGTAATATCTAAACCACCAACTGCATCAACTAAGCCCATTAAACCACCCATATCCACTGTTACATAATAGTCAATTGGAAGATTTAACATATTTTGAACACTATTAATCGACATTTTTTCTTGTCCAAATGCATAAGCATGGTTAATTTTGTCATTTGTTCCATAACCGATAATTTCTGTATAAGAATCACGAGGAATACTTACAATGGTTGTCTTTCCTAATTTTTCATTTACAGTTACGACTAACATCGTATCACTTCTACCTACTTCAGTGCCACGTCCATAGGCTCCATTATCAATCCCTAATAATAATACTGAAAAACTATCATTATCTTTTATTTCTTTTTCACGAAGATTTACTGTTTCAACTTCTTGGTGAATAACATTTTCTACTTTAGCTAATCTCGCACGAATATAAACTCCTGCTAGTGTAATAAATGTAGCAGCTAGAACAACAAAAAATATTGCCCATTTTCTTCTTTTATTTTTCAAAATTTTATTGCGAACATGATTTTCTAATCTACTCAAATTTTTCAACCTCTCTTTTATCTATAATCAATTTATTATACCATAATTCGGCTATTTCATGAGAGGAGATTTACTACTTTTTAATAAATTTATTCCTCAATATTTGAAAAATAGCTTTTTTTCCACCAAAATCCTTCAATCCATCCTCTTAACGTTCCAATTCCGTATGAAAGATGGACAGAAATCATTAAAAATGGAATTAATAAACGAGTGATATGAAAAGGATGTGTCGTAATTTCAAATAGTGACAATCCAATAATCGCTAATAAATAAATACTTACTAATAATATGAATGGTGTTGCAGAAACTCCAGCAAGTAAAATCGTTGCTAATAATGTACTCACAAAAATTCCAGGTACAAAGTGGAATAAAGATAAACATTCACGACAAACATGACTTGTTAACCCAATCCAATAGCCATTTCCATATTTTTGTTTTAACATTTTTGAGAATGTTGGTCTAATATATTGGAAAGATTCAATTGAAGTATCATACCAAATTTTAAATCCATTTTTACGAATACGATAATGAAACTCATTATCTTCAGTGCGAACTAATTTTTCATCAAAATATCCTACTTTTTCAATGACTTCTTTATGATACATTCCTTGGAATACAGAATCGACATAACGACTCTCATCACCTTTACGATAATTAGCGATGCTACTCCCTAACGCAGATTCTTCTACAATGTGTAATGTCTTCGCTAATTCATCATCTGTTTCAACAATCGTTGGTCTTCTTCCCCCGCAAACTCGTTCTCCTGTTTGAATAACAGCTACATTATTTTTAATGAAATCTTCTGGAATATGAGAATGAGCATCAATTTTTAAATAACAATCTCCATCGGAATGTTTAAATCCTAAATTTAAACCTGTATTCAATGTTTTCTTAGGATTATCAAAAATCTTAATCGCATAAAATTCATGTTGATAATTTTCTTGAAACTCATTCATTAAACTTCTTGTTCGGTCTGTTGACATCGCATTAATTAAAACAATTTCAATTTGTTTATGTGGATAAGTTTGATGGACTAAACTTTCAAAGATTGCTGGTAAATAATTTTCTTCGTTATAAGCGCTAATTGATACTGAAACTAACATAATTTCTCCTTAATCTGTGTTTATGAAAAGAAGGCTGGAGCATTGTCCAGCCTTCTCTATTTTATTTCTTTTTATTCGCAATATCAATCAATTCATCGTGTAATTCTTGTTCTGAATAATCTTCAAATTTTTCAATGAAGTCATAAACACGATCAATTTTTGAATTGTCTGCAATTCCAATATGAATTTTAGGGAAAATTTGTTTTGGATTAATTTCTCCCTCGTTCAATAACTCTTCATACATTTTTTCACCAGGTCGTAAACCAGTAAATTTAATTTCAATATCATCTTCACTATAACCTGATAAACGGATTAGATTTTTTGCTAAATCAACAATACGAACTGGTTTGCCCATATCTAATACGAAAATTTCTCCTCCACGTGCAAGAGAGCCAGCTTGAATTACTAATTGTGCTGCTTCTGGAATCGTCATAAAGTAACGAACGATATCTGGGTGAGTTACTGTAATTGGTCCACCTTTAGCAATTTGTTTCTTAAATAATGGAATCACAGAACCTCTTGATCCTAATACATTCCCGAAACGTACAGCTACATATTTCGTTGAATCACTCTTCGTTGCCATATCCTGAACAATCATTTCGCATAAGCGTTTTGTTGCTCCCATAATATTCGGTGGGTTAACAGCTTTATCCGTTGAAATCATAACAAAAGTTTTTACTTTTGCATGATTAGCCGCTTCAGCAACATTACGAGTTCCTAAAATATTATTTTTCACTGCTTCTCTTGGATTAATCTCCATTAGAGGCACATGTTTATGTGCTGCAGCATGATACACAACGTCTGGACGGTATTTTTCCATTACTTCAAAAATACGTTTTCTATCTTGAACATCCGCAATAACAGGTGTAATTCTAAAATGTTCTGCATATTTTCCAAGTAATTCCATATTTAATTGATAAATACTATTTTCTCCATGTCCTAAAATAATTAATTCTTTTGGACGGAAAGAAGAAACTTGTCGACAAATTTCAGAACCGATTGAGCCACCTGCTCCGGTCACTAAAATTCGTTTTCCACGCAATTGTTTTTCAATTAACGTTTGATCCAATTCAACGGGATCACGTCCAAGTAAATCTTCAATTTCAACATTTCTTAATTGTTGTACATGTAAGTTTCCAGACATTACTTCATCAATATTTGGAAGAATGACACATTCTGCTCCAGTTTTACGAGCAACATCATATACTTCGTTTAGTTTTTTATTTGGTAACGAAGGCATTGCAATAACAACTTTTGTAATTCCCATTTGTTGAACAATTTTTTCAATATCTTTTGTTGTTCCTAAAATACGAACGCCATAAATATCTTTTCTTTGTTTTTCTGGATCATCATCAACAAAGGCTACTGGCATCATTCTCATTTTTGGATGCATTAACATTTGACGTACTAATAATGTTCCTGCTGCTCCTGCCCCAACAATTAAAGTTGGTTTTGCATTTTCCATGACAACACTATCTACAAAGTACTCTCTAAAAATACGCATCGAAAGACGAACGCCACCTACTGCACAGACAAGTAATAGCCATAACACTACTACAAATTGCCAAGTTACTAATGTTTTAAACCAAACAATTCCTGCAATGGTTGAAACAATGACTGCAGCACTGACACATTTCACGACAGTGATTACTTCATAAACACTCGCATATTCCCAATCTCTCCAATATAAATTTAAGAAATAAGAAAATACATAATAAGCTGCAAGTGATAATAATGCAGTAACCGTTAATGCATGGATATTACGAATTAATCCTTCAGTTACAAGTCTAAAACTTAAAAATACAGAACCTAGTACGATGATTGAGTCTAATACGAATAGTAATAAAATTTTTAATCGATTATTCATCTACACTTCTCCTTACTCCATCATTAAGCTTCTAATACTTCTTGAACGACTTCTTTATAGTTTTTCACAATATATTGAATATCTTCGTCAGAAAGTAAAGTGTGTAATGGTAAGGTTA
The DNA here is from genome assembly GCF_963545075.1 of uncultured Granulicatella sp. Lineage (GTDB taxonomy): Bacteria > Bacillota > Bacilli > Lactobacillales > Aerococcaceae > Granulicatella. The sequence goes on along the minus strand of NZ_CAUUHX010000028.1, from coordinate 7,683 downwards.
CTTCATTTTCGAAATAACGATAAGCATTCGGATAATCTTTAATATCAAATCCTAAATTTTTATAAGCTGTTAATAATGGTAATGGCTTATAGTGGACATTACATGAAATACCACGTTCTGCCATTTTTTCAATAATTTGACCTCTTTGTTCGTAAGAAGCACCATTTACTCTTGTAATATATAAATGTCTTGAAGATTCATAATGATCTGTTTGATGTGGTAACACTTGAATAACATCAGATTTTAACCCAGCATCTAATTGGTTTACGATTTCTTTTCTACGATTTAAAATTCCTTCATAGCGTTCTAATTGACCTAAACCAATAGCAGCCATAATATCTGCCATATTGCATTTATAACCTGGAATTTCAATATCATATTCCCAAGAACCTGGTTTTGTCTTCGCTAGGGCATCTTTTGTTTGTCCATGTAAGGAATAAATTTGGAATGCACGATAAATTTTTTCATCGTCTAAACCATTTTTAGGATTCCAAGTAATACATCCACCTTCAGCTGTTGTTAAATTTTTAACTGCGTGGAATGAATAAGACGCAAAGTCAGCCACTTGTGCAACTGATAAGCCATTTATCGTTGTTCCCATCGCATGAGCTGAATCAGAAACTACAATGATTCGATTAAAGTGAGCTTGAAGTGCATTATTTGCTGAGAATAAGTCTTTTTTCTTCTCTACTACTTCAAAAATACGTTTATAATCACAAGGTACTCCACCTAACTCAACTGGAATAATCACTTTAGTTGCTGGTGTTATCGCTTGTTCTAATAAATCATAATTCATTTCATAATGATTTTCTTGAATATCTACTAATACTGGAGTTGCTCCAACGTGTTCAATCACACTACATGAAGCTGTATAAGTATAAGCTGGAACGATGACTTCGTCTCCTTCACCAATTCCTAATACTCGTAAAGCTAATTCCAATGCAGCTGTTGCTGAATTTAAACAAACTGTTTTGTCCGTTCCTAAATATGCTGCTAATTGTCTTTCAAACTCTTTTGTTTTTGGTCCAGTTGTAAGCCAACCTGATTTTAGCACTTCTGTTACTAATTCAATTTCTCGATTGCTAATATCTGGTGGTGAAAATGGAATATTTCTAATCATGTCTCTTAACCTCCGAATGTTTATTTACTATCTTAAAACAGCAAATACAGTTTGAAGCATTACTTTTATATCTTGAGCAACACTTACTTCATCAATATAATCGATATTATATTGCATTTTTTCTGGAAGGATTTTTTGAATATAAGCTTCATCAGCTGTTAATCCTTGCTCCATCCATTTAGAAATTTTATCTGCTTCATTTCTAAACTCAATACTTGATTTTGAAGTGATTCCTGCTGGTAACAATAACGTAACCATCATTTCTTCAGAATAGGCATCTACATATTTCTGTACTTCAGGACGAGTTCCTACAAAACTCATATCCCCAATTAACACATTAATCAATTGTGGTACTTCATCTAAACGGAAACTTCTAATCTTTCTCCCAATTTTTGTAATTCTTGAATCATTATCTTGAGTTACTAATGGACCCATTTTATCAGCATTCATTACCATTGTACGGAATTTAAAAATTTTAAATACTCTTCCATATGTCGTAATTCTTTGCTGTCGATAAAATACAGGTCCGCCATCTTCTAGTTTAATACAAATACTTAAAACTAAAAATACTGGCGATAATAGTACTAAAAGCAATAGTGACAAACAGATGTCAAAAAGACGTTTGAAAAACAACGTCGCTTTTTTCTTTTTCAGTACTTCCATTGCTTTTAAAGTATAATGATTTTTCATAAATTCTGGCATTTGATGTTCTGTTTTCATATCTACTCCTCTCATGCCTAATAAACCTTCATCATTATAGCACAAATTCCATCACTGGAATAGCTTTCGCATAGTTTTTTAATAAAACAAGGAAAGTTTTCTGAGTTTTTCTTACAAAAATATCCAAACTTCTAGATTATTCTTTTTAAGCAATCAAAAAGACTTCTCAAAGTAGCCCTTACAACTTCGTCACTACATTTGAAAAGTCTAATTTTAATTTATATTTATAATTTTGGAATTAGATGATTCCAAATTTCTTTTGCTAATAAATGTTTCGAAACTTTTGGTAATAAAATTTCATCTCCATTTTTTGAAAGAATAGTCACTTGATGCATATCAGAACCAAAACCTATCGTTTGATCTGAAACATCATTTGCAATAATAAAGTCTGCATTTTTCTTTACTAATTTTTGTTTTGCAAACTCAATGACTTGATGCGTTTCTGCTGCAAACCCGATAACCGTTTGTCCTTCTTTTTTCAAGTTTCCTAATTGCTTTAAAATATCAGGATTTTTAACTAAAGTTAGAGTAATTTCATTTTCATCATCTGTTTTTTTCATTTTTTGAGTGGCAGGTTCTTTTACTCGATAATCCGATACAGCAGCTACCATAACGGCAATATCTGTTTCTGAAAAATATTCGAATACTTTTTCTTGCATTTCTCTAGCAGATTCCACATACTCAATTTTTACTCCATTAGGAACAGGTAAAACTGTTGTTGCAGAAATTAAAACGACTTCTGCTCCTTTTTTTACAGCATCTTCTGCTAAGGCATAGCCCATTTTCCCTGAAGAATCATTCGAAATATAGCGAACTGGATCAATTCTTTCTTTTGTTCCACCAGCTGTAATTAAAACTTTTTTTCCTAGTAAAGTTTTTTCTTCATTATCAAATAAATTTAGTTCTTTGATTTGACGAAGAACTTCCTCAGGTTCAGGCAATCTTCCTTTTCCTGAATATCCTTCCGCTAAGAAACCAACTGCTGGTTCAATAAAATGAACACCATCTTTCTTTAATTGGGTACAATTTCTCACTGTAACTGGATTTTCCCACATATGTTCATTCATAGCTGGAACAATGATTTTAGTAACAGTCGTAGCCAGCAATGCACTTGTTACGAAATTATCCGCTATTCCATGAGCAATCTTAGCAATAGTATTGGCTGTAGCTGGAATAACAATTGCCAATTCCGTCCAATCCGCAAAATGAATATGTTGAACAACAGACGAATCATTTTCATCAAATGTATCCACCATTACTTTTTCTTTCGTTAAAACTTGAAACGTCAACGGTGAAACAAATTGACAAGCTGATTGAGTCATTGCCACTTTTACTTGTACACCTTCTTTAATTAATAATCTTACAAATAAAAGAGCTTTATATGCTGCAATTCCTCCTGTAACATATACAGCTACTTTCTTTTGATTAAGCATTCTTCATTCTCCGTTTTTCCATTAATTTTAAAAGAACTCCACCTACAACTGGTACAATAATAGCAGAAGCAATAGCTTCCGGAACACCATTTGTTCCAACAATCGTCATTAAAAATACAGGTAATTCCCCAAGAGTTTTTTGTAATTTTTCAGCATATTGATTTCCTACTAATAAATAAATCAACGATAATACTAAAGTTGTGTTTAATAAGCTACCAAAAGCTCCAACAATGCTCATTCTTAAATGACTAGATGAAATAACTTTTTGTAATGCGACAAAGAGTAATCCAGAAAGTAAGCCAACTAATGCTCGAGGCACGATTGAAATTAATGGATTAGTAAAGACTAATAAACTAATAGCACTACCTGAAGTAAATGCTCGAATAAAAGAACATACACCCCAAACTGTCCCTAATAATAGACCCGTTTGCCACCCCAGCATACATGCACCAATAATTACTGTAATATGAATAATCGTAATATCAATGACTAATAATGGTAAATTCCCTAAAAATGGAATAAAACTTTGTAAAATAATAATTGAAATTAAAATTGCAGTAAATACTAATTGAAAAATTTTATCTTTTTTCATAATTAACACCCCGATTTTTACTTTTTCCATCATTATACTCTTTGATTTTCAGTCATGCAATGACAAAATCACTTATCTAAAGATATTTGCTAAACACCATTTATCTCTTAAATATTCTGAATAGATACTTCCTATATAATTTATCTATTTGTTTTCAAAATATGCTCGTACTTTTGGAGCTACCTCACGTCCAAATAATTCAATTGCTTTTAAAATATCTTCATGTTGCATAGACCCTAATGGTAAATGTAACATAAAACGATCTAGCCTCAACATTTCAATCATTTTAATTAATTTTTTAGCTACTGTATCAGGGCTACCAACTAGCATTGCTCCTTCTGGACTAACACTTGATAAATATAGTTCAAATGTTAATGGTTGCCAAAATGGACGGTCTTTTGAAATTGCATCGACAACTTGTTTTGTTGGATGGAAATATTTTTGTATCGCTTCTTCATCTGTTTCAGCAATAAATCCCCAAGAATGCGATGCTACTTTTAATTGTTTTTCTGAGTACCCTGATGCAATTCCAATTTTTTTATAATAATTTATTAATCCTTTAAAATTCTCATACTTTCCACCAATAATAGCATATGCAATCGGCAACCCTTTTTGTGCAATTTTAACAGTAGATTCGGCATTTCCACCAGTTGCTACCCAAATCGGAAAATCTTCTTGGACAGCACGTGGATATACTCCTTTTTGTTTAACTGTTTGAGTAAATTTCCCTTTCCACTCTAATATTTCATGTTCTTTAATGTTCTCAAGCATCGCTAATTTTTCATCAAAGAGTTCTTCATAGTTAGCCAAACTATAACCAAACAATGGGAATGATTCTGTAAAAGAGCCACGTCCTACCATGATTTCACTTCGTCCGTTTGAAATGGCATCAATCGTAGCATATTGTTGATACACTCGTATTGGATCTGCAGAAGACAATACTGTTACTGCAGAACTTAATCGGATATTTTTAGTCACAGCTGCTCCTGCTGCTAATACAATTTCAGGAGATGAAACTGCAAAATCTTTTCGATGATGCTCACCAATTGAATAAATATCTAACCCTACTTCATCAGCTAATTTCATTTCTTCTACTAATTCACGAATTCGTTCATCATGTGTAGGAGTAATCCATGTCCCTTCAATTTCTGTTGTTTCTCCAAATGTACTAATTCCTAATTCAATCATGATACACCTTATATTTTCTATAATTTTTTATTTCTTATTCACTTTAACAATTAAAAAGGAATTAAGCAACCTAATGCTGCTTAATTTCTTCACTAAAATTGTTTCATCAGCTCTATTTGACAAAGAACCTATCTTTCACAACAAAAAAGCAGCTCTCTCCTCATTAGGAAAGAGCTGCTGGCATCCGCTTGCTACTATACTAAGAAGTCATTTAAATAATTATTCTTCCTCTTCTTTTTTCTTACCTGGAACGACTAATCCTAATCCTGCAAGAATTGCACTTGCTGCCGCACCAAAGATTGCAAACTCATTGCCTGTACCAGTATTTGGTAATTCACGCATTGGAGTGTGATCACCATTATTTGATGGTGTTCCATTATTGTTTCCGTTGTTATCTCCATTATCTGCAGGTGTTACAGGTTTTGGAGTTTCTGGATTTGGTTTTGGCTCTGGTTTAGGTTCCGGTTGTGGCGCTGGAGCTGGGTTTGGAACCGGAGTAGGATTTGGACCTGGGTAAGGTTTTGGATTCGGTTGAGGTTGAGGAGGTTTTGGTTTAAACTCATCATCCTTCGGATTATTCGGTACGTACTCAATTGGTGTATCCTTCGTTGGATCATTTGGTACTGGTGGTACTTCATATCCTTTAGTTGGATCTTTTGGATCGATCGGTTTCAACGGTACAAGTGGGTTAGTGTTTGGATCTACTGGTTTAGTTGGATCTTTCGGCACTTGTGGTGTTGTTCCTGGGATATGAGGAATCACTGGTACTTTTGGACTATTTGGATCTTGTGGATCTGTTGGTTTCGTTGGACTTGGTGGTACAACTTTACCTGGTTCACCTGGTACATTTTCGTATGGTGTTGGTGTTACCGGAGTTGGTGGTGTTACACCTTCAGGTACTTTCGGTACAAGTTTTCCTACTGGTACGTATCTAACTTTTAGATCTTGGTTAACTGAGTCTACAGTTAAGTCTGTTGTAGATGCTTTAACTTTAGATCCATCAGCTTCCACTAAGTCACCTTGTGTATCTTGGTTAGGTTTTACAACATATCCTTTAACAACTGGTGATTTAACTTCTGCAAATTTAGCTGTACCTGCAGCTGTCCATCCGCTTGTAATGTCTGTTGCTGGTACATCTGCAATACCGTCACCTGTTGTATCATATCCTACTACTGAACCATCTTTTGGATTTACAACTACTGTACGTGTGAAGCTTACTTTATTCGTTACTTTTGGAGCTTCAGTTGTAGATACTTCTTCATCTGTACCGTCTTTAACGTAAGTAATTGTACGAGTTACTGACTTGATGTTGTTTAGTTTATCAAGAGCATCTTTCGTCCATTTTGGTCCATCAGGATTCTTAGGATCAATTGGGTCTCCTGGGTTAGGGTTCTTAGGATCTTCGTTAGGGTTTTGTGGAGTTGTTGGTGTTACTGGAACTGTCTTAGCTACGGTTACCAAGAAGTCTTGATCAACTCTTGGATCATTATCGAAATTCTTATCTGTCGCTGTTACAAATCCGTCAGTAACTAATTCATATCCAAGTTTTTTCAATTCTGCGAGTTTAGCTTCTGTTGTATATTGGATTGGTTCTCCAGATTTACCTTCTAACTCATCTTTGTGAAGAACAGTGTTTGTTCTGTCAACAACATACTTAACTGTTGCTTTTTGGTTTACTTTCACTAACACGATTCTTGTGTCTTCTCCTGGTTTTGATGGAGTAACTACTTTTCCTTCTGGGTTGAATCCTGGTACGTCTTGTTTTGGTTTGATTTCATATCCGTCTGGAATTTCTGGAATTGGTGTTTCTCCTCCAACTGTTGGATCATTTGGATTGTTTTTATAAGTAGGTTTTGGTGTGTTTGGAATTTCATTTCCACCTTCGTCCACTAAGATTACTTTTCCTAATGGTTTATACACTACTTTATCACTTGCTTCTGGTTCTGTTGGAGTTACCTTTTTTCCTCCTGCTTGTGCTTTATCCGCATAGTATCCTTCTACTTTTGGTGTTGTTACGACTCCATAAGTATGTGTCTCTTCATTCCATGTTGTTACATTTGTAACTTTGTTTGTTTTTCCAGTGAATGTGTAATCTGTTTGTTCGTTAGGCGCTGGTGTTTTATCTCCTGCTCCTTCGTACGTTACCGTTTGTTTTGTTGCTACTGTTTTTGTATCCGCAGCTTGTGGATACTTCACGACTACTTCTGCATTTTCCATTGTTGGTGTTACTGGCACTGACGCTACACTTGCTTTATCTGGTGTTCCATAGTTTGCTACTGTTGGTGAAGCTTGTTCTGTCCAACTTCCTTGTGTCCATGTTCCTTCTTCAAGTGTATTTGTTACTTTGTTTCGTTTGTTTGTTCTTGTTAGTGTCACTGTTTGTACTACTTTTGGTGATACTTCTGTAGTTTCGTTACTTGCATCTACATACTTAATTGTACGTGTAATTACTTTTGTTTCTACTTCGTCTTCTTTTGCTTGTGGATACTTCACGACTACCTCTGTATTTTCCATTGTTGGTGTCACTGCCACTGACTCTACACTTGGTTTATCTGGTGTTCCATAGTTTGTTACAGTTGGTGAAGCTTGTTCTGTCCAACTTCCTTGTGTCCATGTTCCTTCTTCAAGTG
>NZ_CAUUHX010000027.1:0-23326 GCF_963545075.1 uncultured Granulicatella sp. | reverse complement strand
TCATACTAACTTCTAGTTTTGATACTTAACTAGAAGTTACTTTGAAACTTTACGGAAAAAATGCTGAAACTGTCATTCTATTTTTTATTTTACAATAGCCCAAAAATATTGTACGCTTAGAATTAGAAAAACTTTTCATGAAAGTAGGATATTATGATACGGAATAGTAAAAAATCAATTGGATTAAGTGATAAAATCCGTATGCAAAGAGATTCAAAAGAAATATTATTAGAAGGTTCTTCCTGGTTAACGATTGGTAGTATGGTTTCCAGATTACTAGGAGCATTATACATTATTCCATGGGGAGCGATGTTTGCTACTCAACGAGATGATGCAAACTTCTTATATTTCATTGCATACAATATTTATGCATTAGTATTACAAATTTCAACGGCTGGGATTCCAGTAGCCATTTCAAAAATTGTGGCGGATAATCAATCTAGAAAAGATTATGAAACAAGTTGGAATATTTTTAAAGGCGGAATGTTATTTATGACCGCAACAGGAATTATCAGTGCGATTGTCATGTTTGTAACGGCTCCTTATTTTGCAAAAGGGGGTTCTGCTCAAGAAATTCAAGATAGTATTTTAGTCATTCGTTCTCTGGTTCCAGCAGTGGTAATTATTCCTCCATTAAGTTTATTAAGAGGATATTATCAAGGGTATAGTGATATGGCACCTTCTGCTAAATCTCAGTTATGGGAACAAATCGTGCGTATTATTTATATGTTACTCTTAACGTTTATCGTCATGAAATTGTTCGGTGGTAGTTATGCTGTAGCAGTTGCTCATTCAACTTTTGCTGCATTTGTTGGGGCAGTCGTTGCATTTGTGTACTTAGGGTATAAAATGTGGAAAGATATGCCTGGAATGAAGCAATTAATGAGTGAAGGGCGTCCTGCTCGTAATATGAGCTTTGGGCGAATTGTCTTTGAAGTGATTCGTGAAGCTTTACCATTTGTCATTGTGACTTCAAGTATTCAGCTAATTAGTATCTTGGATCAAGAAACTTTCCAACCATTAGCGATGACATTTACTCATTTGAATTTTGAACAAAGTAAAGAATTATTAACGATTTTTGGATTTAATGCCAATAAAATTATTATGATTATTTTATCTCTTGCCATTAGTATTTCAACAGCAGCATTACCATTATTAGCTTCTCATTTTTCAGTGAAAAATCATGTAGAAGTGAAAAATGTAATCGAAGAAAATATTGGTTTATATTCCTTTATTATGATTCCAGCTTCTGTTGGGATGGCAGTTGTAGCAGAACCAATTTATAATGTGTTTTATTCGCCAAGTAAAGATGGAACGTATTTACTAATGGTTTCTTGTGTTCTATGTATTTTTATGGGGGCCTTTACAGTCTTTACTTCGATTCAACAATCAATGGAGCAACATATGATTGCGATTAAAGCATTAGTGATTGCGTTATTAGTGAAAATATTATGGCAACCAATGATGATTTACTTCTTTGAAGGTGCAGGACCATTATGGGCGACAAGCCTTGGGTTTATTTTAGCAACCGTTTATATGGGCTATCACTTATATTATCAAACCTTATTTAATTTGAAAAAAGTGGGTATTCAATTAGCAAAAATAGTAGGAATTTCATTCATCATGATGATTGTTAGTTCCTTAACGCTACTAGGATTAAAACAAATCATTAATATTGATGGAAAATTAATGGCGATGATTGCTGTTGCGATTGTTGGTTTTGTCGGAGCGATTGTTTATGGATTGATGAGCTTGTATACAAGATTAGCAGATGAATTATTAGGTCAAAGAATGGTTGCGATTCGTAGAAAACTAAAAATGAAGGAGTATGTTCGGTGAGACTAGATAAGTTTTTAGCAGATTCTGGAATAGCAACACGCTCCCAAGTGAAACTCATTTTAAAACAAAAGCGTGTTCGAAAAAATCAAGAGATTGTAACCAATGGTAAAGTACAAATTGATGAGAAACTAGATGAAATTTATTTAGATGATGAAAGAGTCTATTATGAAAAATATTTGTACTATGTGATGAATAAGCCAAAAGGAGTTATTTCTGCTACAGAAGATACGAAACATGCAACTGTTTTGGACTTGATTGGGGAATTGGCGCAGAAACGAGGAGTCTTTCCTGTAGGAAGACTGGATATTGATACGCATGGATTTCTATTATTAACGAATAATGGAGCTTTGAGTCATGCAATGTTGTCTCCTAAAAAACATGTGGAAAAAACCTATGTTGCTAAAGTTGAGGGAATCATGACTGATGAGGATCAAGTTTCTTTTGAAAAGGGAATTACATTGGACGATGGTTATGAATGTATGCCTGCTCATTTAGAGATTCTTTCCGTGGATGAAAGTCATCCATCTTCACTTGTCCAAATTAAGATAAAAGAAGGGAAATTTCATCAAGTGAAACGTATGGTAAAAGCTTGTGGAAAAACAGTCGTAGATTTACAACGAATTAGCATGGGGCCATTACGCTTAGAGGAGTCCTTAAAACTTGGAGAGTTTCGTAGTTTAAATGATTCAGAATTAAAAGCCTTAAAAATTTTTAATGTAGAATTATAATGAATAGAGGAGTAAGAAATGAAAGTTTCTTATTCCTTTTTTAGTGAACTCTTCTAGCAAAATATATGGAAAAATGATAAGATAAACCTAATGAATTTCGTAAAGGAGCGATAATATGACAATTGATTGGAAAAAAGAAGTTGAAAGTCGTAAAGAAGACTTATTAAAAGATTTATTTGATTTATTACGTATTGATAGTGTTCGTGATGATTCAAAAGCAAGTGAGGATGCACCAGTAGGTCCTGGTCCTAAAAAAGCTTTAGAAGCCTTTTTAGCTATTGGGGAACGTGATGGATTTACAACAAAAATGGTTGGAAATTTAGCAGGTCATATTGAATTTGCTCCAAATCCTGATTATAAAGAAACATTAGGAGTATTAGGACATGTGGACGTTGTTCCTGTTGGAACAGGTTGGGAAACAGACCCATTTGAACCACAAATTATTAATGATCGTATTTATGCTCGTGGTTCAAGTGATGATAAAGGTCCAAGTATGGCAGCTTATTATGCGCTAAAAATTATTAAAGAATTAGGCTTACCAGTGTCAAAACGTGTTCGTTTCATTATTGGTACAGATGAAGAATCTGGTTGGAAATGTATGGATCGTTACTTCCAAACAGAAGAAATGCCAGATTTTGGTTTTTCACCAGATGCTGAATTCCCAATTATTAACGGAGAAAAAGGAATTTTATCTTTACATTTTGAATTAGCTGCAGGAGAAAGCACAGGCGAATATCAATTGAAAAACTTCCATTCTGGATTAAGAGAAAATATGGTACCTCAAGATGCAAAAGCAGAAGTAGTTGTACCAAATTCTTCAGAATTTGTAGCAGCATTTGATGCATATATTGCTGCAAATCCAGTAGAAGGAAAAGCTGAAGTTCAAGAAGATGTAGTTGTATTAGATGTAGTTGGTAAATCAGCTCATGGTTCAACTCCTCAAGCAGGAATTAATGCAGCAACTTATTTAGCAGCATTCTTAAATCAATATGATTTTGCTGGACAAGCGAAAAACTTTTTATCATTTGCTGCAGATGTGCTACACTTAGATACTGATGGTGCAAAATTAAATGTGGCATTTGAAGATTCAGTAATGGGACCATTAACAGCAAACGCAGGTATTTTAACATTTACCCCTAAAGTAGGAGGAAAATTAGTCGTTAACTTCCGTTACCCACGTGGCATTGATGCTAAAACAGTTGAAACAAAAGCAAATGAAGTATCTTCAAACTATGGATTAACTGTTTCTGCTGGTAAATCTCAAGTGCCTCACTATGTTTCACCTGAAGATCCATTGGTAGCAACATTATTAGACGTCTATGCAAAACAAACAGGACTTCCAGCTCATGAACAATCTATTGGTGGAGGAACTTATGGTCGTATTTTTGAACGTGGAGTAGCGTATGGTGCTTTATTCCCAGATTCAATTGATACAATGCACCAAGCAAATGAATTCTTTGCATTAGATGATTTATTCCGTTCAGCTGCTATTTATGCAGAAGCAATCTATGAACTAATTAAATAAGAAATCAAAGAAACTTTTTAAAGGACTAAATTTTCGCTATAAAATGCGGATTTTGGTCCTTTTTTTTCGAAAAAAATTTTGCTATAGAGTATACAAACGTGATATACTAATCCTGTATGTAAATTAATATGTAGATAAATAAATTTTGGAGGAAGAGATATGGGATTTTTATATTTCTTACTAGTAATCGTGGTATTAGGGGCCATTGGTTACGGAGTAGCACATTACTTAAGTCAAAAACAAAGTAAAATTATCGAAGAGTTAGGAGTTAAAAAACAAAAATTAATGACTGTTCCAATTGCAGATATTTTATTTACGTTAAAAAATCTGAATTTAACAGGACAAACAAAACGCACGTATGAAACATGGCAAGCAACATGGCAAACCATTACTCGTTTCCGCTTCCCAGAAATCGAAGCAGCCTTAGTGAGTGCGGAACAATATACTCAACGTTTGAATTTTGTCAAAGGTGCTCAAATTTCAAATCAAGCTAGTCAATTAATTGAAGAAACTAAAGCAGAAGTTGATAAAATTTATACAGCATTACAAAAATTATTAGATAGCGAAAAGAAAAACCGTGAAGAATTAGAAGTGTTACAAGAACGTTATGCAAGTATGCGTAAAGATTTATTAGCACATAGTTTCTCATTTGGTGAAGCATTAGAGTCACTAGAAAAACGTTTATCTTATTTAGAATTAGATTTTACAAAATTCAATACTTTAACAAATGAAGGCGACCACTTAGAAGCTAAAGAAGTTCTAGGACGTATCGAAACTGAAATGCAAGATTTCGAACAAATCGTTGAAGAAGTTCCTAAATACTTAAAAGAAATTGAAGAAGATTATGAAGACCAAGTAGCTGACTTAAAAGAAGGCTATCAAAAAATGGTAGAAGAACACTATCAATTCCCTAAAATTTCTATTCCTGCTGAAATTCAAAAGATTGAAGAAATTATTGCTGTTGCACGAGAACATATTAAAGCAACTGAATTAGAAGAAGCTCGTCAACAATTAGATAAAGTTGCACGTGAAATTGATCAATTATATTTAGTGATGGAAACTGAATATGAAGCAAAAGCATTTGTGAAGAGAAATCGTACTCAAGTAGAGAGAAAATTAAATCAAGTATTACAAAGCAACCGTTATGTAAATATTGAAGTCGATCGTGTAGCTCAAAACTTTGTATTAGCGAATAATGAATTTAATCGTGTTCAAGAGTTTGCTAAACAATTAGAAAAAGAGCAAGAGTCGGTTGCTTACTACAGTAAAGCTTTACAAAATCAACAAGTACCTTATTCAATTGTGAAAGAACATTATGAAATTGTATTAAATACTTTAAAAGAAATTGATGAAAATCAATTAGCATTAGTAAATACATTGAATGATTTAAGTCAACAAGAAAAGAGTATTCGTGATGGTTTAGATGTATTTGAATTAGATTTACGTAATATGAAACGTACGATTGAAAAATATCATTTACCAGGCTTACCAAAAGAATATTTAGAATTATTCTTTGCAACAAGTTCTCGTATCGAACAATTATCTCAATTAATGAATCGTGTAAAATTAGATATGACTGAAATTACAGGATTAAATCAAACCATTGAAGATGATGTTGAAAAATTAGACATTATGACAGAAGAAATAGTGGATAATGCTCAATTAACAGAGTACATGATTCAACAAGCTAATCGTTATCGTTTAGAACATCCTGAAATAGATACAGCAATTCAACAAGCTTTAGAACAATTTAATCATTTCTATCGTTATGCTGAATCATTAGCGATTATCGAAAAAGCATTAAATCAAGTGGATCCTGGTTCTGCACAACGTGTACGTGATAGTTATCAATCAGAAAAGAATAATAGTTTATTCTTCTAAAGTAAAAAAAGAAGCCGAGAGGCTTCTTTTTTGTTTTAAAATCCCATTTTACGTGTTTTTTTGGTGAAAAAATGGTACACTTAACATAATATGATAACGAATGAAAGGATGAAAGTTGTGTCTCAAAAGAAACAGCGTTATCGTGCGAACATTGCTGGAAAGACTTATACCATTTTAGGTACAAAATCTCATCAGCATATGCATAGCGTCATTAAATTATTAAATGAACAGTGGAATGAACTCAGTGAAGTTGCTAAAGAATGTTCTAATGAAGAAAAAGCCATTTTACTAGCGATTAATGCAGTGAGTTTACAATTAGAAAAACAAGAACAATTAATGATGTTAGAAGAAGAAAATCAACAATTGAAGAAAAATGTTCCACATCATAGAAGTAGTAAACGTCAAAGTATTGCTCTAGAACGTAAGGAACAATTTGAAAAACAGTTTGCAGAACAAGAAGATTTATGGAGAAAGTAGGTCGTAAATGGTAACGATTGGAATTGTTATATTTTTATTATTAGGAATTTATACAGGTGCTAGAAGAGGGTTAGCTTTACAAATCCTTCATCTTGTTGGATATATTCTATCAGCATTTATTGCAGTATTTGGTTATCGAACATTTTCTAAAATGATTGAAATGTATGTACCTTTCCCATCTTATATTCCTGGCACACATTTAGCAGTTTTTTCAGATGGACAAGCATTAGGAATGGATCAATCATTTTATTATTTATTCTCATTTATTGTCATTATGGTTGTGAATTGGGCGATTGTTCGTTTAATTACAACAGTGATTAAAGAAATGACCAAATTACCTATTATTAAACAATTTAATACATTAGGGGGAGCGATTTTAGGATTTGTTTTCCACTATGTAGCAATTTTCTTTGTATTATATTTAGTAGCGATGATTCCTACAGATTCCGTACAAAAGATTTTTGAAGGACATACTCTAGCGAATTGGATTGTGACGCATACACCATTATTCTCAGGAATTGTTAAAATGTGGTTGTTTTCATAATCTATGATTAGAAATCCATTCAATGAAAAATAGTAAAATCTATAAGAGTGGAAAATAATATTTATTTTTCACTTTTTTTCTGTCTAAAGGAGGAGAAAGCATGAATCAGAAAATTGAAGATATTTTAGAATTTCATAAAATTCGACATGCTGTCAGAGAATTTGCGAATACTCAAAAAGCAAAAACAATGATTCTTCAATTACCAATTGAAACAAATGCTAAAAAAATTCGACATAAAATTGAAGAAACAAGAGATGCTGTCACAATTTTACGATTAAAACAAGGAATTCCGATTCCTAAATTAGAAGATATTAGTGTATCGATTAAACGATTAGAAGTAGAAGCAGGTTTAAATGGAAGAGAATTAAGTGAAATTTTAAAAGTATTACAAACTACAAATCAAGTGGCAACTTTTTTTGAAAAAGTGAAGGAAGAAGACATTGTATTAGATCGATTACCACAATTAGTGGAGAAATTAGAATATTTACCAGAAATTTCGAAACAATTACAACTATCGATTCGTGAAGATGGGTATGTATTAGATGATGCATCTGTTGCATTAAAGGGAATTCGACAAGGAATCTCTAGAACCGAACAAGAAATTAAAGGGCAATTGGATACATATGTGACAGGAAAATATGCAAAATATTTAACAGACTCTTTAATTACAATTCGTAATGATCGCTATGTTGTTCCTGTTAAAGCAGAATACAAATCAACTTTTGGTGGAATTGTGCATGATCAGAGTGCAACTGGTCAAACATTATTTATGGAACCACAAGCGATTGTAAACTTAAATAATAAATTACGTGATTATCAATTACAAGAGAAGAAAGAAGTCAAGCGTATTTTACTGGAATTATCAGAAAAATTAATGCCTCACACACCTTCATTAACACAAAATCATTATGTATTATCTCGTTTAGATATCGCAAATGCAAAAGCACTCTATGCCAAACAAATAAAAGCAAATGAGCCGATTATTGATGAAGAGAACCATGTTGCCATTTGGCAAGCAAGACATCCTCTTATTTCGCCTAAATCAGTAGTTGCCAATGATATTATTTTAGGACAAGAATATCAGTCAATTGTCATTACTGGACCGAATACGGGTGGTAAAACGATTCTTTTAAAAACAATTGGGATTATCCAATTAATGGCTCAAATGGGATTATATATTCCAGCATTACCGGATAGTCGTGTAGGAGTCTTTACGCAAATTTTTGCAGATATTGGGGATGAACAATCGATTGAACAAAACTTAAGTACATTCTCATCTCATATGTCGAATATCGTTTCAATTTTACATAAAATTGACGAGAAAAGTTTAGTGTTAATGGATGAGATTGGTTCAGGTACTGACCCACAAGAAGGAGCTTCATTGGCGATTGCAATTTTAGATTATATTGGGACAAAACAAAGTTATGTCATTGCAACGACTCACTATCCTGAATTGAAAGTCTATGGATATAATCGAGTGGGAACGATTAATGCTAGTATGGAGTTTGATAGTGATACACTGCAACCAACGTATCGATTCTTATTAGGCGTTCCAGGACGAAGTAATGCCTTTGATATTTCTGCTAGACTTGGACTTCCAAAAGTTGTAATTGAACAAGCACGACAATTTATTTCAGTTGAAAGTCAAGAATTGAATGAAATGATTTCTGATTTAGAAAGAAAACGTCGCATTGTAGACCAAGAAAAAACAGTCATTCAACAACAATTGAAAGAAAGTTCTCAATTATTAGAAGCATTGAAACTTGAAACAGAAAACTTCAAGGAAAATAAAGCTCGACTCATTGAACAAGCAAAAGAAAAAGCCAATGAATTAGTCTCTCAAAGTCAAGAAGATGCAGAAAAAATCTTGTCGGATATTCGTGCAATGCAATTGAAGAGTAAGGAAACAGTTGTGAAAGAACACGAATTAATTGAGAAGAAAACAGCTTTAACGGATTTAAAACATGAACAAGCGTTGAAGAAAAATAAAGTACTAAAACGTGAAAAAGCTAAGAAATCATTGCGCCCAGGACAAAGTGTGGAAGTAACAAGTTTCGGACAAAGAGGAACATTAGTTGAAAAAATTTCTGAGCAAGAATGGGTTGTTCAAATGGGTATTATTAAGATGAAATTGCCGGTTGAAGACTTGATTAGTATTGAGGAAGAACCAAGTAAACCAACTCAAGTCATTGTGAAGAGTCATCGTTCGAGTCATGTTTCAACGGAATTGGATCTACGTGGGAAACGTTATGAAGAAGCGATTAAGGATTTAGAATTGTTCTTAGATGCAGCTTTATTAGCGGGATATCCTCGTGTGACGATTATTCATGGTCGTGGTACGGGTGCGATTCAACAAGGGGTTCATAAGACTTTGAAGAAACATCGCAGTGTGGCTTCTTATGAATTTGCTCCAATGAATATGGGAGGAAATGGGGCTACGGTAGTTCTATTTAAATAGTTTAGAATTAGACTTTTTTGATGTAGAAAAGAATATTGTTTCGTGAGCAGAATATTTTGTAAATGGAATGAGGCTTGTTATACTATGGTTACAAGTGAGAAGAAAGGGTGATTTTAATGGTACAATCATTAAATGATAGCAATTTTGTAGAAAAAACAAATGAAGGAGTTGTGTTAGTAGACTTTTGGGCACCTTGGTGTGGACCATGTCGTATGCAAGCTCCAGTTATCGATGCATTAGACGAAGAATTGGGAGATAAAGTGACTTTTGTAAAAGTAGATGTTGATGAAAATCCTAATACTGCTCGTCAATTTGGAGTAATGAGTATTCCAACTTTACTTGTTAAGAAAGATGGCGAAGTAGTGAATAAAGTTATTGGCTACCATTCTAAAGAACAATTAGAAGAATTGTTAGAACAATATTTATAAGAAATAGACTTTTCTAAAAAATTCTGTCGGTGAGAAATCATTTGGCAGGATTTTTTTCGTATATAAAATTCAAAAATAAAAAACTCCTTTGTCTGCAAGGTCGCCAGCAGCCTCGCAAAGCGAGTCTCATGGCTAAAATTCGAGCCTTGGTCTCGAATTTTCCCTATAAAAATCCATTAAGACTGAATTTTTATTTATGCAGCAAAGAAATTTTTTATTTTTGAATTTTATAAGGGATGAGAGTAATTCCTCAACTGAGTAATTAAAAATATAGCTATTCCATTTTAAAAATGTTTATGGTACAGTATATGCGTAGAAAGTTTGAAAGCGCTGGCAATCTCTTAAAAAGGTAGGTGATGCTTATGAGCATTGAATTAAATCTACTAGGAAGGAGGTTGCGATTTGTCAAACTATGAAGTGTTGACATTAATAGGTACCTTTGCCATGGTATTATTGGCATTGTTGTCATTGATTGTCAAAATCATAGAAATAATGACAAAAAAATAACACCGCTCATGACTTTGACTAGCTGAGTGGTGTTAAATCATCATAAAATAGCCACCGTCTTTTTAACGGTCTACAAGAGAGTCGAGTTACAGCTCGGCTCTTTTTGTATCTTTAGTATAACACAAATTGTGTAATATACAATTATTTTTAGTTTGTTGTATTCTTCGTTCAATATTTCCAATGCTATTTTCTATGATAGGGCATGAATCTCATTTAATAATATCATTTACGTATAGAAAAATTTAAGAAGAAAAAATTTTCTTTGTAGCATTAGTAAAAATCCATTTTTTTATGGATTTTTACAGGGGAAATTCGAGACCTAGGCTCGAATTTTAGCCATGAGACTCGCTTTTGCGAGGCTGCTGGCGACCTTGCAAACAAAGGGAATTTTTTCTTCTTAAATTTTATTAGTGCTGCTAAAAAAAATATTTTTTTAACTAGTTGACAAAAGGAAATAAAAGGTTTATAGTTAGTTACACAAGTAGTTAACCGGTAAAGTGTTTGATTTTATAGAAAGGAAGAGAGGAATGAAATTTGATTTTCAAAGTGACTTGCCATTATTTCAACAAGTGGCTTACCAACTAGAATTAGAAATTTTTAGAGGAACTTACCAAGAAGGAGATCAAGTTCCTTCAACGACAGAGATATCCACGAGTTATCAAATTAATCCAGCAACAGTATTAAAGGGGATGAATTTATTGGTTGCACAAGATATTTTAGAAAAACGTAGAGGATTAGGAACTTATGTTAGCGTAGGTGCAATGCATATTATCCAAACAAAACGACAAAAAGAATTTTTGGAATCAACTATTCCAACTATTGTTCAAGAAGCACAAACATTAGGAATTAGTAGTCAGGAACTTTTATCAATGATAGAAAAAGAAATGACTCGATAAGGGAGTGAAAGAAATGGCTTTAGAAGTTAGAAATTTATCAAAAAAATATAAAAAAAATCTTGCAGTAAAAGATGTGAGTTTTACATTACAACCTGAAAGCATCTATGGATTACTAGGAAGAAATGGTGCTGGAAAAAGTACTGTTTTAAATATGATTGCTCATCGAATTGAAAAAAATTCAGGAGAAATATTATTAGATGATCATCCTTTATGGACAACACCAGAAGCAATGAGTGATATTTACTTATCAAGTCCTGAAAATTGGTTTCCAATTGATTGGAAAGTGAAAAAAATTATTAAAGTTTTCCAAGAAATTTATCCAGAATTTGATACAGAGTTTGCCGAAGAATGTATGAAAGTATTCGGAGTTGATGAGAAAAAGAAATTAGTTGAATTATCTACAGGGTATAAGAGTATTGTAAAGTTAACATTAGCACTCAGTGTACCTGTATCCTATGTATTTTTAGATGAACCAGTTTTAGGATTAGATGCCAACCATCGTCAATTATTTAATAAAAAATTATTAGAAGCGTATGCTCGTAGACCAAGAACTTTTGTGATTGCAACGCATTTAATTGAAGAAATCTCTTACTTATTAGAAGAAGTAATTGTAATTCGTGATGGGGTAACTTTCCAACAATCAAGTGTTGAAGAAATTTTACAACATGCTTATTTAGTAACTGGATCAAAAGCAGTTGTGAGTGAGTTGATCGCAAATCAAACGATTATTCATCAAGAGGAAGTTGGAAATCAATTACAAGCTGTTATCATTTCACAACAAGTTCCTCAAGAAACAGCTGATTATTCTGTTCGTCGCTTAACATTACAAGAGTACTTTATTCAGCTAACACGCAAGGAAGGTGAATAAGATGTCTAGATTTTATCAATTATTAAAAATTCAGATTTTGGATTATTTACGTATTTTATTCATTGGTTTGGGGTCATATTTGGGTGTCATTAATATTTTAAACTTTATCGATCGTTCAGAGGGGTTTTCATTTACTATAAATTTACCAGCCATAACTTTTTTAGCAATTACTTTATTGGGAATAGCTTTTTCTGTTTCTAATTTTAGAGTGATGAATCAATTGAGTTTTACAAGAATCGAGCAATATAAATTTTCAATTTATATGGGAGCTGTTATGACAACTATATTAACGCTTAAAAGTATCTTCTTTTATGTATTATCTGATCAAGCAGCTTCAGTTGGGATTCAATTAATTCAATGGCCTAGTTTAGAAACTAATGTTGCTCTAGGAACTCTTTCTTTATGGGGATGGTTATTGGTGATGTATTTATTTACCTCAGCTTTAGGGCTTATTTTAAATAAATTTACTAATCAAAAAATTGTACTGGTAGTAACTAGTCTAAGTTTAGGGGGGACATTTGCTATTCTTGGTATACTTGCTCGCACAGAAGCAGTAAATAACTTCCTAGACAAAATGAAACAATATAATCTTCCGCTTAGTTATGTGATGATTGCTGTGTCAGCTTTATTTTTATACGTAGTGACTCGTCATCATGAAAGTAAAGAAGTCGGTGTAGGAATGTAGAGGTGAGCATCATGTCAAATTTACAAAAAAGGCTATTAAAGTTATTTTTTATTGAACGTTTAAAAGTGATGGGATTTTCATTTTTATTCTTTAGCGGTATAGTTGTTATTTTTTCACTGATTCCTCGTATAGAAACTTTTGTGTTTGAGTTTGAGTTTGAGGGAAGTACATTGATCACGTTTGCGATGATATTCAGTATATTTTTAAAATGTATCCCTCAATTTCAATTGAGTACGATGGCAGGGTTAACTCGAAAGAAAATTATTATGAATGAATTGTTGTTGAACACTATCAATGTACTAATTACTTTAATCATCTTTTTGATTGCTTCCGTTTTAAAGATTAATTGGACAATCGGATCGGTTCATATTTATTTTAGCCCTGAGATGATACAGTTTGGTTTAAATTCTTGGACAGGAATGATCACCATTTTTCTTAGCTTGTTTGCAAGTTTTATGGGAGTGACAACTTTCTTTTTAGTGATGAACAAGTTTACATCGAAAAAAGCATTTGTGTTTATGATATTTTTAATGTATCCAATCGTTGGACTGTTTGTCATGATTGTGACATCGATTCCGAATTTATTAAGCTTCTTAATAGCGAGCTACAATTTCTATATTCAAAATCTATTTATTGGAAATGTCATTCTTTGTGGACTGATGACAGTTTTATTCCTACTTGCAATTTATAAACATGAAAGTAAGAGTACAGTTTCAGATGTTTAACGATAAAACATGTTAGTAGTTTTTGCTAACATGTTTTATTTATTATGAGAAATTTAAGAATAATAGGCTTTTCCTACAAAATTGAACAATCCATGGTATAATGAATCAAGAGAAAAGAAGAAAGAGTGAACAACATGTCGAAAGCAATAGGATTCATTGATTCGGGTGTAGGAGGATTGACTGTTTTAAAAGAAGCTTTAAAACAATTACCTCATGAATCAATGATTTTTTTAGGAGATTCTGCAAGATGCCCGTATGGAAATCGAACAGTTGAAGAAATTAGAAAATTTACAAAAGAAATGGTTCAATTTCTCCTAAAAAAAGATGTAAAGATGATTGTGATTGCCTGTAATACCGCAACAGCTGTAATCCTAGAAGAATTACAAGAAACTTTAGACATTCCAGTAGTGGGAGTGATTCAACCTGGAAGTTTAGCAGCGATTAAACAAACAAAAACACAGAAAATCGCAGTATTAGGAACTCATTCAACGATTCAAAGTGATGTATATCGCAAAACACTACAAAAGAAAAATCATCAATTAAGGGTGACCAGTTTAGAATGTCCAAAATTTGTTCCTTTAGTCGAAAGTAACCAGACTGATTCACCAATTGCTAAAAAAGTGGTTGCACAAACATTACAACCTTTAATGGGAAAAGAATTTGATACTTTAATATTAGGCTGTACTCATTATCCTTTATTAAAGCAAAGAATCCAAGCAGTTGTGGGTCCTCAAGTTACATTAATTGATTCAGGTGCAGAAACGGTTTCTACCGTTAGTGCGTTATTAGATTTTAATCATTTAGCAGAAAATTATGAAACGAATCCTTCTCCAACATTAGAAATCTATACAACTGGTTCACCTATTTTATTTAAAGAAATTGCAGAAAATTGGTTGAATAGAAGTCCGTTAACTGTTGAGAAAGTGAGTTTAGAACCTTACAAGGAGGAAGATATGTCTCAAAAAGAATTAGTAATTGCAACGAAAAACGCTGGTAAAGCAAAGGAGTTTGCTAGTATTTTCGAACCAAAAGGATATAGTGTCAAAACATTATTAGATTTTCCAGAATTAGAAGATGTTGTAGAAACAGGTCAAACATTTGAAGAAAATGCCCGTTTAAAAGCAGAAACTATTGCAGAAAGACTACAAAAAATTGTATTAGCAGATGATTCTGGATTATGTGTGGATGCTTTAGAGGGACAACCTGGTGTTTATTCCGCAAGATATGCTGGAAATCAAAAAAGTGATGCTGCCAATAATGCAAAATTATTAGCTGAATTAGGAGAATTACCTTCTGATAAAAGAAGTGCACATTTCCATTGTTGTTTAGTGATGGCTGCTCCTAATCATGAATCTTTAGTCGTTGAAGGCATTTGTGATGGAGAAATTGCAAAATTTCCTTCAGGAGAAGGAGGATTTGGATACGATCCATTATTTTTCGTACCTGAAATTCAAAAAACATTTGGTCAATTATCTCGTGAAGAAAAAAATCAAATCAGCCACCGTGCAAAAGCTGTTAACTTATTAGTAGAACAATGGGAAGAATGGTTAGAATCGGTAAATCATAAGTAAGAGGTATTATTATTATGAGTGATAACCATGGACAAAAAATGGCACTACAAAAAGTATTTGAATACTATCAATCAGATCCTGAAGTGCAATTTATTCATTGTGGTGATTCAGAGTTTCCTTATGAAGATGAAGTTTTTCAAGGCTGTCTTCGAGTAACGGGAAATTGTGATTATGATACAAATTATCCGGAAGTAGCTGTATTAGAAGTAAAAGGAATTCGATTTTTAGTAACGCATGGTCATATGCAAGCAGTAAATAGTGGGGTGTATCGCTTAGCGAAATTCTCAAAAGAACAAGGAGCTCAAGTAGCTTTTTATGGTCATACGCATAAACTATATGAGGAAACATATGACGGAGTATTATGTATTAATTCAGGAAGTGTTTCTTATCCAAGAGGACATTTTGCGATGACTCCAACTTATGCAGTTTTAACGATTCATTCAGAATCGGAAATTGAATTACAATATTTTGATATGAAACATCAAGCATTAGAGGGACTTCAGTATAACTATCAGTTAGATGCAGAAAGAGGATTTATTCATGATTAATCAGGTAGTACAAAACTTATTACTAGAAGAAAAGGATAAATTATTTATTGCGGCAGATAAAGTAGCGATTTTAGAAGAGGATCATACATTAGATCATGCCATGTTAGTCTTAACTCATGTACGTTACTCTTTAATTCCAGTTGTCAATCGTCAAAATAAATTAACAGGATTAATTTCTTTAGCGATGATTTTAAATCAAGTTGCTACATTAGAAAAAATTGATTTAAGTCAATTACATGATTTTCAAGTAAAAGAAGCTATGGAAACAAATTTTCCAACGATTACATTTGAAACAGAAATTGAAGATGTCTTGAATGCATTAGTCGATCATAGTTTCTTATGTATTACTAATGATGAAAAAGAATTTGTGGGAATTGTGACAAGAAAAGAAGTATTAAAACGTGTGAATTATATGGTTCATGAATTAAATCATAACTATGAATTAGTGGAAAAATAATAAAATGTTACTCCTTTTTACGGGAGTAACATTTTTATTTACTAGCAATATTTAGTGCCGTATTACTTGTTGGAAGAGAAATACCGGCTTCAATTAATGCTTCTTGATAAAGTTTTAAAAATTGATTATAAATCATATGTTGTTTTCCATTTTTAGTGAAAATACTAATTCTAAAAACAAATTGTCCATTTGGAAGAGTTTGAGGTCCGATAATAGTTGGTCCTTTTACAATTTCTGGATATTGTGAAGCATTTTTGGCATTGACTTGATCAACAGTATCATAGACAATCGTTAAGTCAACGTCACTGAAAAGTGGAATTTCAATTAAGGCTCTCATATCACCTCTAGATTGATTACTAACAACAGAAATGCTACGATTTGGAATGAAATGTAATGTTCCATCAAATCCACGTACTTGAGTTGTTCTAACTCCCACATTCGCAACAGTTCCAGAAACAGCACCAATAATAACCGTATCTCCAACATCATATTGGCGTTCTAGTAAAATAAAGAATCCATTCACAACATCACTTAAAAATCCTTGAGCTCCTAAACCAATAGCCACACCGGCAATCCCAGCACCTGCTAAAAGACTCGTAATAGGAATGCCTAAAATCACTAAAATCGAATAAATTAACACGAAGTAAAGTAAATAGTCTAAACAGTTTTCTAATAAACGCATTAAAGTATTTTTGCGAGCAACACTTTGTGAAGATAATCGAATCGATGAAAGAACTGTTTTTTGAAATACTTTATGTAATACTTTCTTTCCGATAAGAAATAAAATCCATAGAAAAGCTAGTGATATTAATTTCGATAAAATTTCAGATAAAATCATTTGCCATGGAATTGAAAGCCAATATTGTTCGAAAAATCCTTGTATAGTTGAACGAATATCCATGAGTTTTCCTCCTTTCTTATTTTCTTTTATATAGTTTATCATAATTAAAATAATTTAGAAAATACTATATCACTTTTAGTAGCGTTTTATGCATGATAATGGTATTATGATTAATAATATCGGAAATTGAGGAGGGATGTTCAAAATGTCTGGAATAGAAGTTGCAGCTTTAATTGCAGCATGTTCATTTTTAGGTTTAGTAGTGTTTCTAGTGTTAAGATTGAATCCGATTTTAAGCAAATTTGATCAAACATTAAACCATGTGAACAACTCTATTGAGATTATTACAAGGGATGTCGATAATTTATCTATTGAAGTAGAGGGATTATTGAATAAAACAAATGCTTTAGTAGATGATATTAATGGAAAAGTAAAAAGAACGGATCCATTATTTACAGCTATTGGGGATTTAGGATTAACAGTTTCTGATGTAAATCATTCAACTCGTTCCCTTGCGACTAGAGTTTCAAGCATCAAACCAGCTCGAACTTTAGGGATTTTATCTGTTGGAAAAGCGATTTTATCAAGAAAAAAATAATGAACGGAGTGAAGAAAAATGGGTAAAAAAACAGGCGGATTTATTTTAGGAGCATTTATTGGTAGTGTGGCAGCAGCTGCAACAGCTTTATTATTTGCACCAAAATCAGGTAAGGAATTACGTGAAGATTTAGCAGTAAAAGCAGATGAATTGAAAGAGCAATTATCTGACTATGTAGATATTTCAATTGAAAAGGGTGTTGAATTATCAGAAGTAGCTTTAAATGCTACAGAAGATATTCGTGTGAATTTAAAAGATTCAGCTTCTCAATTAAAAGATACAGTTACAAAATCTGCAATTAATTTGAAAGAAGAAGTTTCTCAAACTGTAAGTAAAGTTCAAGATACTTTTGCAACTAAGAAAGAAAAAGCAGAAGAAGTTGTTGCAGAGTTAAAAGAAGAGGTAAAGGCGTAAAATAGAC
The DNA here is from genome assembly GCF_963545075.1 of uncultured Granulicatella sp. Lineage (GTDB taxonomy): Bacteria > Bacillota > Bacilli > Lactobacillales > Aerococcaceae > Granulicatella. The sequence goes on along the minus strand of NZ_CAUUHX010000027.1, from coordinate 5,329 downwards.
TTTCATGAAGTAGCTAAGGACGCAAGCAGCCTCGCAGATGCGAGTCTTATTGCTAAAATTCGAGCCTTGGTCTCGAATTTTCCTGTACTAGAAGCCGAGTAGCTTCTAGTACTCAAGCTACAGAGGTAAGTCTTTTTACTTGGAATGGATAGAATAAGAGTCCGAAAAAATAGACTTCCCTGAAGTAGCTAAAGGACGCAAGCAGCATCGTAAAAATGAGTCTCATTGCTAAAGCTACATTTTCTAAGACAATAAACGAAAAACCGAGGAACTAAAAATTTCCTCGGTTTTTGTTATATTCTAATTTTTTGTAACTTCATGAGGGAAGTGGGTAAATAGTTCGCATCCGTCTTTTGTGACTACTAAACAATCTTCTGCACGAACGCCGTAGTCTTTTGCAATATATACTCCAGGTTCAACTGAGAAGCACATGCCTTCTTCTAGAATCATATCATTTCCTTCCATAATGGATGGAAATTCATGGCAACTTTGACCAATTCCATGCCCTAAACGATGGATAAAGTATTCACCGTATCCTTTTTCTGTAATATAATCACGTGCAATTGCATCAATTTCACTAGCTTTCATTCCTGGTTTAACGGCTTTAATGGCTAAATCATGAGCAGTTTTTACAATTGTAAAAATTTCTTGGTGACGTGGATCTTTTGCATTTTCTTCACCGAAGAAAATAGTACGAGTCATATCGCTCGCATAACTATTATGCATAGTTCCTAAATCAAAAAGTACCCATTCGTTCTTTCTTAATTTTCTATCTCCTGGAACTCCATGAGGATCAGCAGCATGGTCTCCAAACAATACCATCGTATCGAAACTCATAGAAGTAATGCCTAATTTTTTCATTTCATATTCGATTTTAGCAACGACTTCTAATTCTGTAATGCCTTCTCTTAAGCTTTGAATTCCAATTTCTACTGCTTTATCTGCATAAGTTCCTGATTCTTTTAATTTTTGAATTGCATCAGCATCTTTTCTTAATCGTAAATCATTAATGACAGGAGTTAAATCATCTGTCCATTGAATTTCTGGAATTTCTTTTTTCAAGTTTTCAACAGTGTGTAATGTAATAAAGTTTTTCTCTACAGCCCATTTAATAGGAGAGTCAAATTGTTCTCGAATGGCAGAAGTTAATATAGCCCATGGGTTTTCATGGTCTTGATAACTAATAACAGTAAAAGTTGGCTCAGCTGTTTGTGCCATATTTTTTTCAAGAGCAGGAACAAAGAGTAGCGGAGAATGAGTGGCAGATACAACCATCGCTAAAACACGTTCATGTGGATCTGTCGTATAGTGGGTTAGTAAACTAATCGTTGTAGGATCTTGAATGAATGCAATATCACAATTTAGTTGTTTTAAAATGTTGGTAAAATGAATATAAGTTTGTTTGTTACTCATAATAAATCCTCCATATTTTTTAATTTGTAAGCATATTTTATCACAAATAGATTGAAAAATGTAAAGAGTTTCAAAAAATATGAAAATAGTTATATGAAACGCTTGCAAAAACTCGTGAAAAATGATAACCTTTACTTAGAATAAAGTACAAATACATATTTTTTTAAATATTTAGAGGAGAATATCTATGGAAAAACAAACAATTACAATATATGATGTTGCCCGTGAAGCTAATGTTTCTATGGCAACTGTTTCCAGAGTTGTAAATGGAAACCCAAATGTTAAACCAGCAACAAGAAAAAAAGTTTTAGATGTCATCGATGAATTAGATTATCGTCCTAATGCAGTAGCACGTGGTCTTGCAAGTAAAAAAACAACTACAGTCGGAGTAATTATTCCTGATGTAACAAATTTATATTTTGCAAGTTTAGCAAGAGGGATTGATGATATTGCTACAATGTATAAATATAATATTATTTTAGCGAATTCTGATCAAAATAATCATAAAGAAATTCAAGTGTTAAATACTTTATTGTCTAAACAAGTAGATGGTATTTTATACATGGGGAATAATTTAACACCAGAGTTACGTGCAGAAATTGTACGTTCTAAAACTCCAATTGTTTTAGCTGGAACGATTGATTCTGATCATGTTATTGCTTCGGTTAATATTGACTATAAAGTAGCTACTCAAGAAGCGGTTCAAAAATTAATTGAAAATGGACACAAAAATATTGCTTTTGTTACAGCTTCATTAAAAAATACTTTTGCCTCTGATTTACGTTTAGATGGTTATAAGGAAGCACTAAATGTCGCTAAAATTAATTATAATGAAAAATTCGTTTATGAAATTCCTTTAACCTACCAAGCAGGAGAAGCTCTCTCAGAGAAATTATTAAGTGCTGGAATTACAGCAGTGGTTGTAACTGATGATGAAGCAGCAGTTGGTTTATTAAATGGATTATATGATAATGGAGTCAATGTTCCTAAAGACTTTGAAGTTATTTCAAGTCATAATTCAAAATTAACAAAAATGACTCGTCCAACCTTAACAACAATTGCGCCTCCATTATATGATATTGGAGCAGTAGCGATGAGATTGTTAACGAAAATTATGAATAAGGAAGAAATTTTAGATACTGAAATTACTTTACCTTATAAGATTGAATATCGTCAAACAACTAAATAACTACTAAAAAAGACTTCGAGATTTTTCCTCGAAGTCTTTCTTTTAATTTCTGGATTTCGTTGTCTGTGCTGAAGAAGTAGGTTTTGGTTTTTCAGATGAAGATTTTTTCTTATCTTTATCTTCGCTAGATTCTTTTTCTTTTTCCTCTTTTTTCTTCTCTTCTTCTTTTTCTTTGTCACTCTGTCCATTCCAATATTTTTCTAGTTCAGCATTAGTGGCACCTACAGCAAAGTGATAAGTAGGAGCAATCGGTCCAAAATCTTTTTTGAATAAGTCTGTTGTAGTACTTCCACCAATAGAATAAGTTTGACCATTATAAGTAGCTGTTCCAGATTTTGTTCCAGTAGTAGAAACTACAGAATCTTGATACACTGTTGAAGGTTGAATGAATTTTGCGCTTTGATTAAATAAACTTGGTTTTGCACTATAGACTGCATTCATAAGACTCGTCCAATTTCGTAAACTTCTCATAGTTGGATGTCCATATCCATCAGATTCTGTGATAGAGTAACGTGCACTATAGAAGTTATCATATCCAATCCAAGAACCAAGAGTTACTTCAGGAGTATATCCCACAAACCAGTTATCTACTTCAAATTCTGACGTACCTGTTTTACCAGCTATATCTGCAGTAAATTTCAAGTTACTTTTAATATTATAGAAATCAGTTGTTGCTGCAACTTGTCTTAAAATATCTGTTGTTAAATAAGCTGTTGCAGGTGAGAAGACTTCAGTCGACTTGTCTTCATGTTGATAAACAACTTTTCCACGAATATCTTCAATTTTTTCAATTAAATAGGCTTCGTGATGAACACCGCCATTTGCTAAAGTAGAAAAGGCGCTTGTTTGTTCCATTACAGTAGGTCCTGTTTTAGTACCACCAATGGATAAAGCAATATTTTGATATTCTTCTTCGCCAATTCCTTGAATTCCCATTTTCTTCAAATATTCTCCAGCGTTAATACCCTTGGAAAGCATTGTTTGGAAAATTTTAATCGTTGGGTTATTTAATGAATTTTTTAATGAATGACGAGCAGTTAAGAAGTTATTAGAAATTCGATTACCGTAGTTGGTAGGTTCCCAATAAGTTCCATTTTGTTGTAAAATACTAATTTTTGTATCTGGAATGATACTAGCTGGATAAATAATATTATTTTCCATAGCTGGAGCATAAACAAGTAGTGGTTTTATCGTTGAACCAGGAGAACGATGTGTTGTAAATGCATGGTCTACTTGGTTAACTTGGAAATCACGACCCGCTACGAATCCTAATATACGTCCTGTACTGTTTTCAATTAATACTGCACCATTTTGTGCCATATCGGTTTGTTTCTTAGCTTCACCGGTATTTTGATCAATATATGGTGTTTGATAAGTTGGTCCAATTTTACTTCCGTTAATAGCCGTAGATTCTTGCATCGCTTCATAGATCCCTTGGTCAACAGTAGTAGTAATTTTGTATCCACCTGTCGCTAATTCAGCATTGGCACGATCATAATATCGATTAAATAATTCTGTATCTTTTTTTAATTGGTCATAAGTCAAACGATCTTTCTCAGCCATTTTTTTCATTAAAATTTTTGTAGCTTCACGATTAACTGCTTGATATAAATACGATTGACGTTGTGTTGAAATTTCTTCAGGTGCTAAAAAGTCCTGAGTAATATCATAAGCTAACGCATCTTCGTATTGTTGTTTCGTAATTTTCTTTTCACGATACATGCTAAAGAGAACTGTTTTCATACGAGTTAATCCTGCTGAAACATCTTCTTTAAGTGTAGCGTAGTTTGTATATGGAGTATACGTAATTGGATTTTGAGGCATTCCAACTAAGTAGGCAGCTTGAGGTAATGTTAAGTCTTTTGCTGACACTCCAAAAACTCCTTGGGCTGCTTCTTCAATACCTGAAATATTTAATCCATTATGATTTCGTCCAAATGGAGAAACATTTAAGTAAGCTTCTAAAATTTGATCTTTTGTAAAATGTTTTTCTAGACGAAGCGCATATAAAATTTCATTTGCTTTTCGTTTAAAAGTAACTTCACTTGTCAAAATTTGTTGTTTAATTAATTGTTGCGTTAAGGTAGAACCACCAGAAACTCCAGAACTAGAAGAGGCTGCTTCTTGAAGAAGAGCACGGATTAGAGCTTTAGGAACAATTCCCTTATGTTGATAGAAATAACTATCTTCTGTCGCAACAATACCATCTTTTACAAAGGGAGAAATTTTATCTAATGTAGTCACTAAACGAACTTCATCGCTTGTAACATCAGAAATCTTTTCGCCATCTTGATAATAGAAACTAGAAACTAAGTTTAAATTCGTAATTGCATCTGACATTTCTTCTTGTGTTAATGGTTTTTCATTGGCTGTCAAGCTTGCAAAATATCCTAATCCAATTCCTGTTCCAAAAATTCCTAATAATATAAATCCACATAATAGAATAAATAATAAATTTTTAATCACAGAAAAACTTACATTGAAAATAAAACGTAAGTGTTTTTGCAAAGGTTGATTCCAAAAAGCCAAGAATTCTTTGAAAAATTCTCGAATGTTATTCGAATTTGGCATATTTTCAACTCTTTTCTTTTTAAGTATACTATCAGCCATATTATATCAAATAATTCAAGAAAACGCTAATTTCTTAATGAAATAAGGCGTTTGAGTGGGGAAAGCGTAAAGTTTCAAAGTAACTTCTAGTTAAGTATCAAAACTAGAAGTTAGTAT
>NZ_CAUUHX010000026.1:0-23618 GCF_963545075.1 uncultured Granulicatella sp. | reverse complement strand
GTCCCACAAGTTGTATTGACACTGGTTCGTGTCACAAATGTTTGTGTTTCTTAGATTTTTTTATAAATATATTTGTATAGATCCTTTTAAAGGATTTCTGATAGCAGTATAATGAATGGTACTAAAGGGGAGAAATTTATGAATGAAAAAGATTTGTATCAAACATTTATAGAGGCTGAAAAATTTTATTATGATAAGTTTTGGTTAGGAGTTATTGGAGTAGCTTTAATATTATTCTTTTTGTGGGTAATGGTTTTATATGCGAATAAAAAACAAAAAATCATTAGTCTTCTATTAGCAATGTTTTTAATCATTCCAACTGGAATCTATTTGGTGAGAAATTTTTTGCAATACCAATCTACGATTCAATGGATTAGCCAACTAACCCCAGCTGTGCGTGAGTATGTACGAAAGCCATTTTCAAAAGAACATTATTCTGTTTTTGAACAGGAAAGTTATCGTGGGAAAAATAATCCCAATCAATACCCTGACCAATTGTATCAAAAGGCTCAAATTCAAGAAGGAGTCGTTTATCTAGGGAAGGATAGAAATTTTATTTATGTTCAAATTGGAAATGACTCTTATAAAGTATCAAAAGATTTACTAGAAATACGAGATACAGTTTCTTCAGCTAGTCGAATTGCTACACAGTATATGTTAAAAGATGAGAGATTTACACAAGAGGGATTTGTAAAGGCATCAGCAATTTTCTTAGAAAAAATTGTGATTCCAAAAGAATTAGAAAGTTTAGAAGTTGACGCTTCAATCGCTAATGCTTTAAAATCTAGTACTAAAAAGATGGGGACATGGACGATTTCATAAAGAGTAAAAAAACGAGACGATTCAATCGTCTCGTTTTCTATATAGTATTCAATTTTTCTATTATCATTTGCCCAATTCGTTCAACATCTCTTTGGCTTCCACGTAATTCGAATTCATCTAATACAGGGAAGTTGAATCGCTCTGAATATTGGCGAGCGGTTAAACAGAATTGTTTGTTAAAGTTTCGATTTCCGCTACCAACAATGCCGAAACATTTTTTGTAGTTGTCATGATAGGCAAGGAAATCTCCAAGAGGATTGGTTAGAATTTCAGTATCTCCGTTATCAACACCGTTTCCACCTTCTAAATAAGTTGGAAGAAATGCAATGGTAGGATGCTCTAATTCAAAAAATTCTGTATGATCCCGAATTAAATCTTTAACATTAATAAGTTCGATTTGTAAAGAGGATTGTTGAAATTTAAAATACTCCACTAATTTTGTAACAAAACTATGAGTATTGCCTGTTAAGCTAATATATGCAATGGATAATGATTGAGTCATAAAATCCCTCCCTTTTGTACTATCATAGCATAAATAAATGAAAAAACAATGGAGTTTCTTGAATGTTAGAAATGAGAAAATGCATAAGACCTTGCTTTTCAAAAACTGTAAAATCGGCTATAATACTAAAGAAACGTTTGGAAAATATAGAAGTGGAGTTAAAAACATGTAAAATCAGCTATAATACTCAAAAACGATTAAAAAAAATATAGAAGTGGAGATAAATACATGTCAAATCAATTAGCTGCAGAAGTTTCTTCTCGTAAGACTTTTGCCATTATTTCTCACCCGGATGCGGGGAAAACAACGATTACTGAACAATTATTATTATATGGTGGAGCGATTCGTCAAGCAGGTACGGTTAAAGGGAAAAAAACTGGTAAATTCGCAAAATCAGACTGGATGGAAATTGAAAAACAACGTGGGATTTCTGTAACAAGTTCTGTAATGCAAGTGGAATATGATGGGAATCATATTAATATCGTAGATACACCAGGACACGAGGATTTTTCTGAAGATACGTATCGTACATTAATGGCGGTAGATAGTGCGGTCATGGTTATTGACAGTGCGAAAGGGATTGAGCCACAAACGAAGAAATTATTCGAAGTTTGTAGTATGCGTGGGATTCCAATTTTTACATTTATTAATAAATTAGACCGTGATGGACGTGAACCATTAGAGTTGATTGCTGAATTAGAAGAAGTATTAGGCATTGATGCTTATCCAATGAACTGGCCAATGGGGATGGGAAAAACATTCTTAGGGTTATATGATATTTATAATAAGCGTGTTGAATTAATGCATCCAGAAGAAAATGGGGATAATGACTTCTTGCCATTGAATGAAGATGGAGAAGTAGAAGGAGATTATGCTTTCAAACAATCGACTTTATATGAACAAGCGATTGAAGATGCTCAATTATTATTAGAAGCAGGAAATGACTTTAGTGAAGAAGCGATTGCGAATGGAAAATTAACACCAGTATTCTTCGGTTCTGCCTTAACAGGGTTTGGAGTTCAAACATTCTTAGATGCCTTTGTAGATTTTGCACCAAGCCCTTCAGCTAAGAAAACAGAAGCTGGTGAAAAAGTTGAACCATTAGAAGAACAATTTAGTGGATTTATTTTCAAAATTCAAGCAAATATGAACCCGGCTCACCGAGATCGTATTGCTTTTGTTCGAATTTGTTCAGGAGAATTTACACCGGGGATGGATATTACCGTGAATCGTTCTCAAAAGAAAATGAAATTATCTCATACAACGCAATTTATGGCAGATGCTCGTGAAACTGTAAAAGCAGCGGTTGCTGGGGATATTATTGGTTTATACGATACAGGGAATTTCCAAATTGGAGATACCATTTATAGTGGAAAACAAGCGATTCAATTTGAACCACTTCCACAATTTACACCGGAATTATTTAATAAAGTAGCTGCTAAAAATGTAATGAAACAAAAATCTTTCCATAAAGGAATTGAGCAGTTAGTACAAGAAGGAGCTATCCAATTATATAAAACTTACCATACAGGAGAGTATATTCTTGGAGCTGTTGGTCAACTACAATTTGAAGTATTCCAATATCGTTTAATGAATGAATATAATGCGGAAGTTGTGATGACTCCAATTGGTAGCAAAATTGCACGTTGGATTGATGAAGCAGACTTAGATCCAAATATGTCTTCAAGTCGTAACTTATTATGTCGAGATAGATTTGATCAACCAGTATTCTTATTTGAAAATCAATTTGCTTTGAATTGGTTTAAAGATAAACATCCATCGATTGAATTAAAATCATTATTCTAATAAAACTACCGTAGAGGAAGAACGAGAATGTTTCTTTCTCTACGGTTTTCTTTCGTGTAAGCAATGTTTTAGGGAAATCTAACTGATTTTCAAGTGAAAATATGATACACTAATGCAGTAGGAGTTGGATATAATGAAAAAGAAAGCAAATATTAAAACAAATGCCATTCGTATGGTAGAACGTCAAAAAGTTCAATATCAAATTTTTGAATATGAATGGGATGAAGAACATTTAGATGCTGTTCATGTGAGTGAACAAATGGGCATTTCAGTAGATCAAGTATACAAAACAATTGTATTACATGGAGATAAAACAGGTTATTTAGTAGCCTGTGTTGCAGCTGATCATGAATTGAATTTGAAAGCATTAGCGAAAGCTTCTAAAAATAAAAAAGTAGAGCTAATCCCTGTATCTCAATTAGAAGGTTTGACTGGATATATTCGAGGAGGCTGTTCACCTGTCGGAATGAAGAAAAGTTTTCCAACTTATATTGACTTACGTGCTAAAGAACAAGAGACTATTCGAGTTTCAGCAGGTAAGAGAGGAATTCAAATGGAATTAACACCAGAAGATTTACAACAGCTAACTAGAGCTGAATGGTTTGATAATCTAGAAAATTAACCGAAGAAAGGATTTTATATGAGCGAAGTAAAAGAAGAAACAACAATGACTGAACTAAGTGAAGTTTTAGAAGAAATCGTTGCACCGCAAGAACAGGAAGTGGAACGTGTCGTATTTTGGGTAGACGAAACTCATGTCAAAATTAAAGAAGTCCATTATGAAATTGTTGAGGATTATCGTGAAGGATTTGAATTAGATGCCTTTAATGCACGCTACCAAGATATCTTTGATAAATATGAATATATTGTTGGTGACTGGGGACATGAAAAATTACGTCTAAAAGGATTTTATGAATCAAAAAATCGACTAGCTACTCCGGATAAGGATATTGCTTGTTTACAAGAATACTTATACGAATTTTGTAATTTTGGATGTCGTTATTTTGTACTACAGAGAGATCCAAATGTAAAACCAGTAGCGGTAGAAGAAGAAGGAATTCCAAAACGTCCAAAAAATAAACAACAAAAGAGAAATTCGAAGCGTTTTAACAATGAACGAATAGAAGAAAGAACATTTAAAGGAAATTCACAAAAAAATAATCGTTTTAATTCTAAAAAACGTAATTTTGATATGAAAGAAGCACCAAAGCAAGATTTTGGTTTGAAAGAAATAACACATAAAGAAAGTTTATATCTGGAGAGTCAATCTTCTCTACAACCAATGAAAAATAAACGTCAAAATCGTAATTTTTCAATGAAGGAAGTCGATCAAACAAAATATCAAAAAAATACACCAATGAAACAAAAAAATAGTCATCCTAATAAGAGATTTGATATTCGAGAAAAACCACAAAAAAGAGGGAAATAAGCATGTATAAAGCATATTTTATTGATTTAGATGGAACAATGTACAAAGGAAAAGAACGTATCCCGACTGCAGAAGAGTTTATTCGTCGCTTGCAAAAAGCCAATATTCCATTTTTATTTGTAACGAATAATGCTACCAAAACTCCACAACAAGTTGCTGATAATTTGAGAGAGAATTATGGAGTAGAAGTGACTAAAAATGAAGTCTATACAAGTGGAGTAGCAGCTATGGACTTTTTAGAAAGTCAAAACTTTGGCAAAAAATTAATGATTGTTGGAGAAGAGGCACTGAAAACTCAAGCGATGGAAAGAGGCTATGAACTTGTAGGGGAAAATCCAGATGTCGTATTACAATCGCTAAATCGTGATACAAATTATGCTGAATTAGAAGCTGCCACTTTAGCGATTCGTGCAGGTGCAAAGTTTGTTGTAACGAATATCGACTCTAATCTTCCAAGTGAAAAAGGATTTATTCCGGGTTCAGGTTCGATTACAGCATTTTTAAAAATGTCTACACAACAAGAGCCAATTGTGATGGGGAAACCTAGTAGCATTATTATGGAATCAGCTTTGAACTATTTAAATCAACAATATCCTGAACAACATTTTACAAAAGAAGATATTGCGATGGTTGGAGATAATTATAATACGGATATCCAAGCTGGAATTCAATATGGAATGGACACTTTAATGGTTCTAACAGGATTTTCAACAAGAGAAGATTTAGAAGGAGTAGCACAACCTACACATCTAGTGAATAATTTAAGTGAGTGGAAGGTATAACAATGTCAATAACCATTAGAAGATGGAGTCTTTCGATTGTCTTAGCATTATTTTTATTGAGTACAGCAATTACCTTTGTCATCTTTTTTGAGCCACTATTTCGAGGTGTCATTTTATTATTTGGCTTAGAACAACATAGTGGAATTTCTACGACAAAATTAATGGAAAACTATCATGTATTGATTTCTTATTTAACAAGACCTTGGATTAAGGAATTAGTGATGCCAGATTTTCCAAGTTCTCCGCAAGGATTATTTCACTTTGAAGAAGTGAAACGATTATTTATGATTAATTTTGTCATTGCGGTTATTTCTACGATTGTTTCACTTGTTTTGATAAGAAGGTTTAAAAGAGAAAGAAAATTATTCCTATTACTCACTCCATTAAAAGGGATATTATATGCTTCACTATTATTTGTTGTCTGTTTAGTGAGCTTTTTCGATGTTATTTTTGTAAAATTCCACGAATTATTTTTCCATAATTCCGCTTGGATTTTTGATCCACGATTAGATCCAATTATCGAAGTATTGCCAGAAGAATTTTTTATGATTTGCTTTTTAATCGTATTTTTATGGCTTGTCTTTGGAATTATCGGGATTCGGAGATGGATTCGAAAGCAAGAACACATTTAAATAAAACTATAAAATTTTGAGATTATCTATCGTTTAGAGGTGACTTTAAGCGATAGGTATTTTTTTACACTTCTTTTACACTTTTCTCATACTCAAAAAAATTAAAACATGGTATGATAACGAGGAAGAGAATAATGACCGAGGGAGAAAATATGAAAATATCAGTAGTGATTCCTTTTTATAATGAGGAAAGAATGATTGAAAAAATGTACAGTGAATTAGTTCATGTATTAAATCAACAAACAAAAGAAGAATTTGAAATAATTTTAATTGATGATGGTAGTAAAGATAAAACTTTTGAAAAAATATTAGAAATTGCTGAGAGAGATGAAAGAGTTCGTTATTTAAGCTTTAGTCGTAATTTTGGAAAAGAAGCGGGAACAATTGCTGGATTACAATATGCAACGGGTGAAGCAGTTATTTTGATGGATGGAGATTTACAACATCCGCCGGCACTTGTTCCACAAATGATTGAAGCATACCGAGAAGGATATGATGTCGTTAGTGGTCGTAGAACAAGAACGGGTGAAAGTCAATTTCGTACCTTTTTAGCCAATCGTTTTTATAAATTAGCGAATCGACTAATGGATACGCCATTAACGGATGGGATTTCTGAGTTTCGTTTATTTAGTCGAAAAGCTGTAAGAGCAATTTTATCATTGAATGAATATAATCGTTTTTCAAAAGGACTGTTTTCATGGATTGGTTTCAAGGAAAAAGTCATTGAATATGAAAACCATGTTCGAGAAATTGGAGAAACAAAATACTCGTTAAAATTCTCATGGAATTATGCTATTCAAGGGATTTTATCGTTTAATGATAAGCCGTTACGTGCGTGTATTAATTTAGGATTAGGTTGTTTATTATTATCTGTGCTCTATATTGTGTGGATGTTCATTAAATACATCATTGACCCAACTTCTTTAGTAAGTGGATATTTTACAACGATTTTTGCAGTTGTCTTACTAGGGGGAATTCAATTAATCTCGATTGGAGTATTAGGAGAATATATCGGGAAAATTTATTATGAAGTAAAAAAACGTCCTCACTATTTAGTGGATAAAACTAATTTTGAGGAGGAGAAAGATGAGTAAAAAGAAAGTAGTTTACTTAACGAGTTTCTTCCTACCAATTGTTATTATGCTTGTTTCGTGGATCATTAATGGATTTTTCCCATTTGGTGCTAAATCATTGATGGCAGTAGACTTTAATGCGCAATATATTGGTTTATATGCTTATTTGAAACATTTCTTTTTAAATGGAGATTGGAATAGTTTTTTCTATTCCTTTTCAAAATCGATTGGTGGAGGAATGCTTGGAATTTGGGGATTTAATTTAATTAGTCCGTTTAATCTATTGTATTTCTTCTTTTCAGAACAAAATTTTCAATGGGCAGTTATGTTAACTATTGGTCTTCGTTACGGAGTGATGGGACTTACTTGGACACATTTTTTTGTGAAGCGATATAATGGGTTAGAAAAAAATCCAGCATTCCTTCCTATATTAGGAAGTTTATATGCTTTGAATGGTTTTAATGTCAGTTATCAAATGAACCCTATTTTTTATGATGGGATGATTATGTTGCCACTTGTATTAATGGGTGTAGAAGAAGTATTGGATAGAACAGGTGCGAAACGATATGTTCTGTTGTTAGCTTTAGCTTTATTACTCCATTTTTACATGGGATATATGATTTGTATTTTTGTAGTCATCTATGCCTTGTTTTATTTATTCAAATCAAAAGATAGAACGTTTAAGCAAGGATTTCTTCAATTGCTTCAACTAGGCTTGTATTCGATTTTAGCAGTAGGATTAGTAGCGTTTATTATTGTTCCAATTTTGATGAGTTTAGTTTCAACTAAAGGTGGACTGGAAAGTAAGTTATTATTTGAATGGAAATTACAGATTGATCCATTAGATATTTTTTCTAAATTATTTTTAGGAGCATTCGATAATTCTTCATGGCCAGCAGGTCCAAACTTACCAAATATTTATGTAGGCTCACTAGGAATGATAGGAACAGTTTATTATTTCTTAAGTTCTAAGATTCAAAAAAGAGAGAAAATGGCTTCTTTAGGAGTCTTAATCATTTTTATCCTATCTTGTATTCATGAATTTACGAGTAAATTATGGCATATGGGACAAAATCCAGCAGGATTTTTCTATCGCTTTTCTTGGATTATGGCATTTTTCTTCGTTTATCTAGCTTATTTATCCTTAAGAGAAGTCGAACAATTAAATTGGAAAAAATCTTTAGTCGTTGCTGGAGTCATGATTTTGATTTTCATTTTAGTGATGACTAGACAATACTCTTTCTTAATTGTTCCACAAAAAATTGCGACATTGGCTTTAATTTTTGTGATGTTATCGATTTTAGTATGGCCTCAAATAAATAAAAGATGGGCATTTTTGGCAGCAGTGACTGCGATTGAATTAATGATGAATGCAACGATTGTTCAATCGAGAGTGGGTTATACGGATGCGTATAAATATCAAGATGCGGTGAAACAATTACAAACAGCAGTAGCTCCAATTCGCCCAAATGATAAGGAATTTTATCGTATTCATGGAAGTTTCCATTTAAGTAAAAATGATCCATTTATGGCGGATTATCCAGGAATGTCTGTATTTAGTTCTAACTTGGAAAATTCAACAAGAGATTTATTTGAACAATTAGGCAATACTGGTATTAATGCAACGACTTACTATTATGGAACACCATTAAGTGATGCATTATTTAGTTTGAAATATTGGATGACACCAAAGCCAGTCTATACGAAGGATTATCCGGATACAACTAAGATGTATGTATTTGGAAAATATGCAACTCGTTTAGATATTACAGAAAATACTCCTGTAGTTTATGAAGAAGAGAGAACAGAAGTATTTCAAATTCCACAAACTCTTCCGATAGCATTTGGAGTGAATGAAAAATTAGCTTCGTTAGAATTAAGAATGAATCAACCGATTCAAAACTATAATAAAATTGCAGCAGCTCAATTAGGAGAAGATGTTAAATATTTGGATATGTTAGCAGCAAATGATATTACGACAGATAATTTTTTAGCAGTTGAAAGAGCAGAGACGTATCAAAGAATTGATTCGTCAAAACCAGCTAGCATTACGTACCATTTTACTCCTCAAACAGATGAAGAGTATTGGATTACTTTACCAACACGCTTCTCAAGAAATGATAAAAATAATATTAAAATGTATCTGAATGGAGAGGAATATCATTTCTTAAATAATTATCAAGCGACGCAATTAGTCAATATTGCTTCGCAATCAATGGACAAGCCAATTGAATTTAAAATCGAAGTGAACACAGATGAAGATTATTCTTTTAGTGGAGTTCGATTGGCCAAATCAAATCGTGCTGTTTCCAATCGTTTTATCCAAGAACGTCAAAGTCAAGCGATACAGTTAACACATTGGGATAATTCCCATATTCAAGGTACTGTTACCATTACAGATGATAGTAGTGTTATGTTTACTTCAATTCCATACGATAAAGGATGGAATGTAAAAGTTGATGGAAAAGTCGTTGAAATAAGAAAAATTTGGAATAGTTTATTAGGTTTTGAGATTAGCAATGGAGAACATACGATTGAATTAAGCTTTATTCCAGAAGGCTGGAAGATAGGAGTAGGGATTTCTGTCGTATCACTTATTGTATTCCTCGGTTTGATTTATAAGAAATGGGTTTAATATTTTTAGAATAAGACTTCTATTGGTTAAATAGTTAACTGATGGGAGTCTTTTTAGTAGAGTATTCTTGTTCAGAAAATTGTCTAGTAACGAGAAAAAATATTAAAGAAAAAAATTTTGTACTAGCAGTAATAAAATCTGATATATCAGATTTTATTAGAGGAAAAATTGAGACCAAGGCTCAATTTTTAGCCATGAGATTCGCAATGCGAAGCTGCTGGCGTCCTTTGCTAGCTACAAAATCTTTTTTCTTTAATATTTACTTATGGTTCTTTAAAAATTCTTTTAGATCATTTAGGCTGATATCGCTACTGTTTGATAAAGTCTCTTGTAATTGACCGTCTTTAAAGACTAATAAAGTAGGAATAGAATCAATATGATACTGTTCTGCAAACTTCGCTAATTCATCCGTCTTATTTTCAGTATCAATATAATAAATTGTAGCATTAATACTTCTTGCAGCCTTTCTTAATTTTGGAGCAAATTCCCTGCAATACGGACAAGTCTCACGTCCAACATAAACAAAACGAATCTGTTTCTTTTGAGTATCCATTTCATTCTGAATAGTCGAATTATCTAGTTGTACAAAATGACGTGTTGCTTGGACATACTCACTGGAACGATACACCAAAGTATTGTCATTTGAAACATAGATACGAGGATTAATGATAGACATCATGAAAAAGAGTGCAATAAATGATACTATGAATCTTTTTCGTGGACTCCATGGTTTAAAGAAATAATCTTTTATGAATAGAAAATAATATCCTGATGATACAATATATTGAAAAGAGAGCCATAAAATTGAAAATTCACTGATAAAATAACTAAATATCAAATAAGCTAAAAGAATAATTAAGAATATACAATCCCCTTTAGTTAAAAATTTAACTTTAGTCATTACACCCACACCCTTTACTAATTTATGATTAAAGTATAGCACTATTTCTTGAAAATGAAAGAGTTTTCTTACTTTTTATGAAAATGTTATTAGCGAAAAATAGTTTAGTAACGAGAAAAAAATATTAAAGAAAAAATTTTGTACTAGCAGTAATAAAATCTGTTTTAACAGGTTTTATTAGAGGAAAAATTGAGACCAAGGCTCAATTTTTAGCCATGAGATTCGCAATGCGAAGCTGCTGGCGTCCTTTGCTAGCTACAAAATCTTTTTTCTTTAATATTTACTTATGGTTCTTTAAAAATTCTTTTAGATCATTTAGGCTGATATCGCTACTGTTTGATAAAGTCTCTTGTAATTGACCGTCTTTAAAGACTAATAAAGTAGGAATAGAATCAATATGATACTGTTCTGCAAATTTCGCTAATTCATCCGTTTTATTTTCCGTATCAATATAATAAATTCTAGCATTAATACTTTTTGCAGCCTCTTTTAATTTTGGAGCAAATTCCCTACAATACGGACAAGTTTCACGTCCAACATAAACAAAACGAATCTGTTTCTTTTGAGTATTCATGTCATTCTGAATAATAGAATTATCTAGTTGAACAAAATGACTAGTTGCTTGTACATATTCACTTGTTCGGTAAATCCAAGAGTTATTTTTAAAAATAAATAATGGAGGAGCGATTAAAAGAGTAATTAAGCAAATACCTATTATGTTCTTCGTTAGAGTAGAAAATTTATCACTTAGAGGCGATTTAGATACTAAATAGTAAGCTCCTGTTGCCATGAAAAATGAATAGAGAATCCATAGTAAAGAATATCCAATAATAAAATAATCAAATAGCAAAAAACAAATAAGAAGGATTGAAAACAATTTATCATCTTTCGTCAAAGACTTAATCTTACACATTAAAACCAACTCCTTTATTATTTTTATACTTCCATTATATCATAAGCTGTTGATTTCGAAAGCGTTTTTAATAAAAGTTTACGGAAAATTATTTACTAACGATAAATAAATATTAAAGAAAAAAATTTTGTACTAGCAGTAATAAAATCTGACACATCAGATTTTATTAGAGGAAAATTTGAGACCTTAGGCTCAAATTTTAGCCAAGAGACCCGTAAGGGGCTACTGGCGTCCTTTGCAAGCTACAAAATTTTTTTCTTTAATATTTAGTTTCGTAAAGAAAATATGAAATCATACTTTTGTCCCATTGTCGTGGGACGAGAATATGCTATAATTTGCCTAAGAGAGTTGATAAAGGAGAAGTCTTATGAAGAAACATATTATTCAAGCGATTAAGCTATTTTTCTTTGTAGCAGTCAGTTCAAGAGTTTTTGTAAGAATGCATAGTACTGCAGAAATGTTTTTATTTCTTTTATTATGCTATGGCATATTTTTCTATGTACTATTCCGTAAAGAAATGAATCCACCAAATTGGAAAACATATCTACATAAGGAAAAAGAATTACAAGGTCCGTCAGAAAAACAACAAGAGATTTATAATAAGGCAGGTCTAACAGAAAGCGATGTAGCCTTTTTTAGAGAAAAAATGAATCGAGCAAAAACTCAAATTCAACAAATTGAATCTTATACAAAACAAAATAATAAAATCGAAGCCATTGCTAATCGTTACCAACTATTAACAATTTTAAAAGATTACTTTAAGGAAATTGTTCAACATCCAGAACGCTTGCATGCCGTTGATAAGTTTTTAAATACGTATTTACCAGGCTTAGAAGAAATTATGGGAAAATATATTGAAATCGAAAAACATATTTCTAAAACTCAAGAAACTTATCAAGTGCTAGATCAAACAATGGAATTATTAGATGATTGTTGTCTTCAAGTGGAAGCAGACTATCAAAAATTCCAAGCACAAGATTTTAGTGATTTAAATTTAGAAAGAGAACATCTTCAAAAACAAGTTCAAAAAGAAGAGTTTGAAGACTTTTAGGAGGAAATATAGATGACAGATAAAACTTCAACAGTAGAAGATTTAATTCAAAATCCATTTGGGGAACAAGTGAGTGTAACACCATTATCAGAAGTATCTCACGATTTTCCAGCAACACAAACTGAAGCAAGTCCAAAGAAATTAATTGATACATTGGATGAAAAACATCAAGAACAAGCTCGTGCATTAGCGAAGCAAATTGATGAAAAAAATTTACAAGCGATTATTAGTTATGGGGCTGCAGCTCAAAAACAATTAGGAGAATTTTCTCATCAAATGCTTTCTCATGTGCAAGCAAAAGATACCGGAGAAATTGGGGATATTTTAAATGACTTAATGGAGCGTTTAAATGAAACTGACCCAAATGATTTAGTAGCTGAAAATCAAGGATTCTTCCAAAAATTCTTTGGAAAAATTAAGAAGAGCATTTATGAAATGCAAGCTAAATATCAAGAAGTTGGATCTCAAGTTGATAAAATTGCGATTCGTTTAGACTATGAGAAAAATGGATTATTAAATGATAATTTATCATTGGAACAATTATATCAACGGAATAAAGATTTCTTTGATGCATTAAATATTTATATTGCGGCTGGAGAATTAAAATTAGCGGAATTACAAGAGACATTAATTCCTGAAGCTTTAGAAAAAGCACGTGTAACAGGAGACCAAATGGATGTACAAGTCGTAAATGACTTAGAACAATTTTTAGACCGCTTAGAGAAAAGAAATCATGATTTAAAATTAACAAGACAAATGACGATTCAACAAGCACCGCAAATTCGTTTAATTCAAAATACGAACCAGGCATTAGCTGAAAAAATTCAATCATCCATTACTACAACCATTCCATTATGGAAAAACCAAATTGCGATTGCGATGACATTATTACGTCAAAAAGATGCTGTAACGGCACAAAGACAAGTTTCAGAAACAACAAATCAATTAATTCAAAAAAATTCAGAAATGTTAAAAATTTCTACGATTGAAACTGCTCGTGAAAATGAACGAGGCATTATTGATTTAGAAACATTACAAAAAACACAAAAAGATTTAATTGAAACACTAGAAGAAACATTGAAGATTCAACAAGAAGGTAGAGCAAGAAGAAGAAAAGCTGAAGTTGAATTAACAAACATGGAAGAGGATTTAAGACAAAAATTATTAGTGTTAAGTCATAAAGAAAAACAAATTCATCAAGAATAATATGGAGAAACGTGGAGTAATCTTCTTATTTTTAATAGGATTTATGATTCAGTAGTAAAGATGTAATCTGCTTGTAATAAAATAAACTTGCGATTTTTTCAAACATTCTTTACAATAGTAGTAAATATATTTTTTATGAGGTGAGAAAATGCACGTTTGGATCGTAGTAGTAGCATTATTAGCTTTAGCAGTATTTTTCTTATTCATTTCATTGTTCTTAAAAGACAATCAATATGAAGATGAATTAGATGAATTAAGTGAAGGCTTATTAGAATTAAATAGAGAAGTGTATTCTTTAAAGAAAAAAATTCAAGAGTTGGAAGGAACACCAATTTATCGTGCTCCTGTTGAACAAGCTCCACAACCAGAACCAGAGTTTACATTTATTCCACAACCAGTTGTTGAGCCAGAACCAACTTTCACTCCAAGATTTGAAGAAAAAGAAGAGGAAATTCAACCAGTATTTGAACCACAACCAACATTTACTGAGCCAACTTTTTCACAGCATGAAGAAGAGGAAGATTTACACAGCATTACTCGTAAACATATCCTAACTTTATTTAGTCATGGTGCTTCTTATGAAGAAATTGCTGAACAATTAAATGTTCCAGTTTCAACTGTTCAATTAGTAATTGATAGCTATTTTGAATCGGATTCACATTAAGGAGGGGTAATATGAGTAAAACAAAATTTCGCTCTCTAGGGGTTGCTTTTCTTTTATCAGCTATTATTTTAGCTTTAACAACTGTAGTTTGGCCATTTGTTCCAGATTCTTTAAAAAGTCAATTAGATAGTGTTCATTTACCATTAGTAACGGATACTGTTAAAACAACCGAAGAAACAACAGTTGCTACAACGCAATCTGTACAAACAATTGAATCTACAACAAAAACAACTACAAAAGTTGCAGATAAAGCTGTAACAATTACGGTTGAGAGTGGAGAAGTTTCAAGTGATGTTGCTCGTAAATTAAAAGAAGCGGGAGTTATCACTGATTCTAAAGAATTTGTAGATTATTTATTAGAAAATAATATTGCTGAAAATATTTTGGCTGGAACATTTGAAATTCAACCAAATAGTAGCTTTGAAGAAATTGCTCGTACATTAGGAGCTTTACGTTAATGGATAAAAATAAGAGGTAAACACTTGAAAATGGTGTTTACCTCTTTTCTTGTTTTAGCTTGAAGATTTTTTCATCCATATTAGATAACTAAATAATACAAAGAATAAAATCGTTAAGCTAATAAGTATTTCAATCGTAACGAATAGATTAAGGAAAGAAACTTGTAAAATTCCTTGAGCCATTTTCAGTGAAGTTGCTGTAACGATAGTTGGGAATGTTAAAGCTGAAAATGCGGGTTGAAATCCTTGTTTTAAAATTTGCGGTAAGCGACTTAAGACTAAAAAGAAAAATAGTTGAGATGAGATGATCATCATGATAATAGAGTATGTTAATAATTGATGTCCACCTACACGCACGAGTGAAGCTAGTAGTAAGGAAAATGGAGCACAATAAATTCCTTCTTGTCCTAATAATTCAACTGGTAGTGGCTTTTTCTTCAAATCTAAATAAATACTTGGATATAAATAAAACGTTAAGATAAAGCCGAAAATAATTGTTGCATATGCAATTTCAATAATTCCTACAACAGGATAAGTGAGTGCTGCTACTGCAATACCGACATATAATACTGTCCAAGATGGTGTTGCGTAAATTTTTTCTTTAGATTTCAATAATAGAATCGTAAAATAAGTAATTAATCCAATATCTAATAGGAATGAGAACCACCATAGAACTTGTGCTAAGAGAGGTACACTTGGAACGGTACGCAATAAATAAGTAGATAAAATCATTCCTGCCATAGGGAAAGTAGCCATTCCAGATAAAACAGGTGGTTTCTTTAATTCTTTCGTAGAATTTTGCCAATCGAATAAATGGAAAACTAAGAAGATAATCCATAATCCTAATCCAAGTACACTAAACACATGGGATAATTCAGGCAAGGTGTCTGAGATAAGATTTCCAGCGCCTGCTAACCCAAGAAGGCAACCAGAAAATGCTAAAGGTAACTTTTTCATAAAATCCTCCAATAATCTTTTTGAGAAAAGTATAACATAAAAATGAATGAAGGAAAATTTAAATTTGAAAGGGGGTTAATAAACTACTTAAAATTTGCACCTAATTAAGTTTAAATAATTTTAAATTCTGATAGAAATAGTACGAAACCAAACTTAAATTATGCTATAATAGAGCAGTGAATATTAAAAGATGGATGTGAATACATGATTAACAAAAGAAAGAATCGTCCTATAAAGAAAAAATCACATATTCCATTTCGATTAAATTTATTATTTTTTATCGTGTTTTTTTCATTTATGGCATTAATCGGACGATTAGCGTATGTTCAATTAGTCAAAGGGGATGATTTCATCGCCTTAGTGAAACGTACAGAAACTTCTACTGCAAAAAAAGCAGTTCCAAGGGGTTCTATTTATGATAGTAAAGGAAAAGTATTAGTAGGAAATAAACCAAAATTAGCAGTGAACTATACACGTTCTTCAGATGCAACAACGAAAAGTATGTTGGAAACTGCAAAAAAATTAACAGAATTTATTACAGTAGATACAAGTAAATTAAGAGACCGAGATTTAAAAGATTATTGGTTTGCGACTCATCCAGATGAAGCGAGCAAGTTATTAACTGCAGAAGAGAAAAAGAAAGCTTCAAAAGAAGGATTATCAAATAGTAAAACATATGAAATGCAATTAGCGCATATAACGGATGATCAAATTAATTATTCAGATAGTGAAAAACAAGCGATTGCTATTTTTACGAAGATGAATAGTGCCTATGCCTTATCAACCGTTACGATTAAAAATGATTCTGTAACAGAACAAGAAGTTGCTCGTATTAGTGAACGTCTTGGAGAGTTAAAAGGGATTGACATTGATTCAGATTGGGATCGTGAATACCCAATGGGAGATATGTTGAAGACAATTCTAGGTTCTGTATCTTCTGAAACAACAGGTTTACCTTATGATAGAGTGCGTTCTTTATTAACTCTAGGGTATTCATTAAATGATCGTGTAGGTACAAGTTATTTAGAAGAACAATATGAATCAGTTTTAAGTGGAACAAAAACAGTGGTTCAAAGCCAAACGAATAATCGTGGAGAAGTGGTTAACCACGAAGAACGTTATGGTGGAAAAGCTGGTTCCAATTTAGTGATGACAATTGATACGGATTTTCAAAAGAAATTGGAAGATATTGTTACTAAAGCTGTAGAAGGATTATCAGATGCCACTGCAGACCGAGTGTATGTTGTTGCAATGAATCCAAAATCCGGAGATGTTTTAGGAATTACTGGTAAAAAGAAAAAATATAATGAAAATTATCAAGTAACTGGAATTGAAGATGATGCCTTAGGAGCTATTAATGGTGCCTTTGGGATGGGGTCAGCTGTAAAAGCGGCAACAGTTATTTCTGGATATATGGATGGAGTTATTACAAGAGAAGATAATACGATTGTCGATGAACCAATTGAGTTTGAAGCTTCTAAACCGAAAAGTTCTGTATTCAACCGTAATGGTAGTATTCCTGTAACAGATTTAGATGCGATTGAGCGTTCTTCTAACGTTTATATGATTAAGTTAGCCATGAGAATGGGTGGACAATATGAGTATAAAAAAGGTGGAAAATTAAATATTAATCTTAACGTATTTGATAAATTACGTGAGTATTATGCCCAATTTGGTTTAGGGGTTCGTACAGGAATTGACTTACCTAATGAAGGAAAAGGATATAATGGTGGTACAGGTGCTGCCTTCTCTGCACTGGACTTTGCGTTCGGTCAGTTTGACTTATATACGCCATTACAATTAGCTCAATATATGGCTACTATTGCCAATGGAGGAACACGTATTGCACCTCGTTTAGTAAAAGAAATTCATTCAACAGGTAAAGATGGAGGAATTGGTGATTTAGAGACAGTTGTTCCAACAAAAATTATGAATTCTCTCCAAGTAGAAGCAGGATTAATTGATCATATTAAAGAGGGATTATATCGTGTAACGCATGGAGCAAACGGAACTTCAGCTTATACATTTAGAAATTATACGCCTTCTGTTTCTGGTAAAACAGGTACAGTAGAAGCGTTCTACGATGGACCATTACCACAATTTAAACAAAAGGAAGTAGAGAACTCTACATTTGCTTCTTATGCTCCTTCTGATAATCCTGAAATTGTTGTATCAGTAGTTGC
This sequence comes from uncultured Granulicatella sp., assembly GCF_963545075.1. Classification (GTDB taxonomy): domain Bacteria; phylum Bacillota; class Bacilli; order Lactobacillales; family Aerococcaceae; genus Granulicatella. Next base: position 5,604 of record NZ_CAUUHX010000026.1, on the reverse strand, counting down.
ACCATATTTTTCAAATGGAATTCCTGGAGACTTTGCAGCTGGAATTACAAAACAAGTGTATGATGCATACTTCCACCAAGAAAGTTCAACTTCATCAACAAATTCTACAACTGCTAATGGACAAACAAATACTCAAGCAGGAAATCGTCCAGCACAACAAGCAGCGAATGCACAAGTCCAACAAAATACTCAAGCTGCAACAGTACGACAACAACAAAATACGACTGTTCCTGTAGCTCCAGTAAGAAGACAAGGACAATAATCAATAAAAAAGGTTTTTGAGTTTTCAAAAGCCTTTTTTTATTGCTAAATTGAATAGACAAGATATAATACTATTAAGGAGGCGTGATTATGAATGATTTTACAGAAGTAACCGTACAAAAAGAAGTGAAGTACAAAGGTGGCATTTTTACAGTTGAACACCATGTAGTGTCTCTTCCAAATGGAAAACAATCAACGAGAGACATCGTATTGCATAATGGAGCAGTAGCAGTTTTAGTAGTTCACGATGGAAAGATTTTATTAGTGCGTCAATATCGCAAAGCTATCGAAGCTCACACATTAGAAATTCCAGCAGGAAAATTAGATCATGATGGAGAAAGTCCGTTAGAAGCAGCAAAAAGAGAGTTAGAAGAAGAAGCGCAATTAAGTGCAACTGAATGGAAAAAAGTGGTAGATTTAGTACCGACTCCAGGATATTGTAATGAAAAAATTCATTTGTATGAAGCAAAAGGAATTCAGCAGTTAACAGATGCAGCACCATTAGATGAAGATGAATTTGTATCCATTGAATGGGTTCCAGTGGAAGAAGTCATTCAGAAAATCCATAATGGAGAAATCACGGATGCCAAAACGATTATTGCTGTTCAATATGCAGCATTGCATCAATAGGAGAAAATATGTCAAAAGAACCATTATTAACAAGAAAAGCTTTGAGAGAACATGTTGTAGAGCAAAGAAGGTCTCAAGATAATGAGGAATATGAATTTAATGAATCTCCAGTTCCTAAAAAGCCATTATTAGAAAGATATAATCGCTTCTTAACGATTTGGATGATTGCGATGATTGTACTCATTATTGTAGCAATTGGTGTTCAAATCTTCTTATAATGGATTGTTGTGCTGAATGCTAGGTTAGGGCTAGACAATTCATAAGAGCTTTGATAAAATAACACATATATTTAAAGACATTGATGGAAAAGGGTTATAGAAATTTTCATTATTAGGGAGAAAGGTCAGCGACTGAAAGCCTTTCATGAAAATCTACAACTTTTCACTTCCGAAGTCGCCATTGGGATTCGATAGATGAATAATGGATCGGTTCGTTACCGTTAATAACGCCGAGTGCCTGCAATGCAGGAATGAGGGTGGTACCGCGATAAATTTCGTCCCTTACAATTTCTAGGAATTGTAAGGGACTTTTTGTTTATGAAAATGATTTATAGGAGGAAATAAAATGAATTTAGCAGAAATGAAACAACAATTTGATGCGATTCGTCAAGATGTATTAGCTGCATTAGAAACAGTTCAAACGTTAAAAGAAGTTGAACAAATTCGTGTGCAACAATTAGGAAAAAAAGGACCTATTACAGAAGTTCTAAAAAATATTAAAAATATCGTTCCAGAAGAACGTCCACAAGTAGGAGCGTTAGCGAACGAATTACGTAGTGTAATTGAAGAAAAAATTACAAGTATTAAAGCTGACTTAGAAGCAAAAGCATTGGTGGAATCTTTACGTAAAGAAACAATCGATGTTACAATGCCAGGTCGTCCAATGACAGTTGGTACAAAACACGTATTAAGTCACGTGAGTGATGAAGTGGAAGATTTCTTCATTGGATTAGGATACCAAGTAGTAGAAGGTCCAGAAGTAGAATCAGATCACTATAACTTCGAAATGATGAACTTACCAAAAGATCATCCTGCTCGTGATATGCAAGATACATTTTATATTACGCCAGAGTATTTATTACGTACTCAAACTTCACCAGTTCAAGCTAGAACGATGGAAAAACACGATTTCTCTAAAGGCCCATTAAAAATGATTAGTCCAGGGCGTGTATTTAGACGTGATAATGATGATGCAACTCACTCACATCAGTTCTACCAAATTGAAGGATTAGTAATTGATAAACATATTACAATGGCGGACTTAAAAGGGACATTAGCTGCATTTGCCAAAGAATTATTTGGTCAAGAGCGTGAAGTTCGTTTACGTCCAAGTTACTTCCCATTTACAGAACCTTCTCTAGAAGTAGATATTAGCTGTTTCAAATGTGGCGGACAAGGTTGTTCGATTTGTAAAGGAACAGGTTGGATTGAAATTTTAGGTTCAGGGATGGTTCATCCAAACGTATTAGAAGCCGCTGGAGTAGATTCAAGTGTTTATGGTGGATTTGCCTTTGGATTAGGACAAGACCGTATTGCAATGTTGAAATATGGAATCGAAGATATTCGTTCACTTTATACGAATGATGTTCGTTTCTTAAATCAATTCACGAAGTAAGGAGAAGAGAATATGAAATTATCGTATGAATGGTTAAATGAATATTTAGATTTAAGTTCAATTACTCCTCAAGAATTAGGAGAAAAAATGTCACGTACTGGGATTGAGGTAGATAGTGTATCTGTTCCAGGTGAAGAACTAAGTGGTTTAGTCGTAGGTCGTGCATTAGAAGTGGTAGATCATCCAGATTCAGATCATCTTCATGTTGTAACTGTAGATGTTGCTGGGGAAGAACCATTACAAATCGTTTGTGGTGCACCAAATATTGCTAAAGGGCAAAAAATTATTGTAGCGACTCATGGAGCACGTATTGCCGGTGGTCATAAAATTAAACGTGGAAAATTAAGAGGAGTAGAGTCTCAAGGGATGATTTGTTCTCTTCAAGAATTAGGACTTCCTTCTTCATTAGTACCAAAAGAATATGAACAAGGCATTTATGTATTTGAAGATGATGCGATTGAAGTTGGAATGGATGCTGTTAAAGCATTAGCATTAGATAGTGCGATTGTGGAATTAGATATTACAGCTAATCGTGCAGATGCTTTAAGTATGAGAGGTTCTGTTCATGAAATTGGTGCAATTTATAATTTAGAAAATACATTAACACCAGATGAATTTTTAGAAGGTGGTTCGTCTTCATTAGATCCATGGATGACAGTATCGGTTGAAGATGAAGTAGACGCTCCAGCTTATCACTTACAAATTATTAAAAATGTTACGGTGAAACCAAGTCCTCAATGGATGCAAAATCGATTAATTGCAGCAGGCGTTCGTCCAATTAATAATATCGTAGACGTTACAAACTATGTTTTAATGGAATATGGACAACCGTTACATGCATTTGACTATGATCGTTTAAATTCAAAACAAATTCATGTTCGTCGTGCAAAAGAGGGTGAAACATTAGTAACATTAGATGGCGTTGAACGTACATTAAGTAATGAAATTGTTATTACAGATGGAGAAAAACCAGTTGCCTTAGCTGGTGTAATGGGAGGATTAGATTCAGAAATTATTGAAACTACAACAACTGTTGCATTAGAATCAGCATTATTCGATCCAAAATCCATTCGTTTAGCTTCTCAAAAACATAATTTAAGAAGTGAATCAAGTAGCCGTTTTGAAAAAGGAATTAATAAAGCGACTATTTTACAAGCTGGTAAGAGAGCTGCAGCATTAATTGCTGAATTAGGAGATGGTGAACTAGTTGAAGGAGTAGCTTCTGCTCAATCACTAACATTAGAGTTACCAGTAGTTTCTATTTCATTAGAACGCTTAAACCATGTTTTAGGAACTAGCCTTTCAACAGAAGAGGTATTACAAGTATTTAAACAATTAGCTTATCCAACAAAAGAAGAACAAGGAGTATTCCATGTAACAGTTCCTGCGTGGAGATTTGATATTTCGATTGAAGCAGATTTAGTAGAAGAAGTTGGACGTATTTATGGATATGATAAAATTCCTTCAACATTACCGACAACTGCAAGTACGCAAGGTGGATTAAATGAGAAACAACGTTTTGTACGTTGGACTCGTCAATTTATGCAAGGAGCAGGTTTATCACAAGCTTATTCTTATGCATTAACAACTCCTGAAAAATCTCATTGGTTTACAGTAGAAGAAAGACCAAGTATTCGTTTAGATTTACCAATGAGTGAAGAGAGAAGTGAATTAAGACAATCAATGCTACCAAGCTTACTTGAAGCATTACAATATAATGTCGCTCGTTCTCAACAAAATGTTCGTTTATTTGAAGTTGGGAAAGTATTCTCTATTGGTAAAAACGGTTCTGAAGATTTCCAAGAAAGAGAAGTTATCGGAGCTGCAGTAACAGGAGAATGGGGACATGCTTCATGGCAATCACCAGCACAACCTGTTGATTTCTTCGCATTAAAAGGAGTATTAGAAGCTTATTTTGCAGAATTAAACTGTAATGATCGCATTCGTTTTGTTGCAACAGATGCAATTGAACAATTACATCCAGGACAAACAGCTTATATTTATTTAGGTGAAGAATTAATTGGATTTATTGGAAAAATTCATCCAGTGATTCAAAAAGAATTAGATTTATCAGATACATTTGTATTTGAATTATTAGTGGAACCTTTATTAGCAGAAGGTTTACAAGAACGTGTGATTCAATCTGTACCGAAATTCCCGTCAATGACACGTGATATTGCGTTATTAGTTCCTGTTACAATGGCACATGCAACATTAGAGTCAGTAATTAAAGAACAGGCTGGTCAATATTTACAATCAGTTACTTTATTTGATGTATATAAAGGGGAACATGTACAAGAAGGTTACCAATCATTAGCTTATTCGATTCGTTTCTTAAATAAAGAAGCTACTTTACAAGAGGAAGAAATTAAACAAGCAATGGATCGTATCCAAACAGCCTTAGTTGCATTAGAGGATGTAACCATTCGTTAAGGCGCTACGGAATAAAAGAATTTCCTTACGTAGTAAGGTCGCCAGCAGCCTCGCTTAGCGAGTCTTATGGCTAAAATTCGAGCCTTGGTCTCGAATTTTCCCTACAAAAAAAGTCAGAAATTTTCTGACTTTTTTTGCTTTTACTACGAAGAAAATTCTTTTATTCCTCCGCTTGTAACGTTGAAAGAAAGAACTTTCTTTGTCTGTGTTTTTAATTTTCTTTAAATAAAAAAATATTTTTCCGCCTTTTTTCGTATATATAAGTGAAGTGTAATTTCTAGTGAAAAGTCACTGGAAGATACTTTCAAACAATAGAGAGAGGATGAAATTATATGAAAGAGAGAATTGAAGGTGCAAGACCAATGATGGATTTAATGGCAAAGAAGATATTTAGTGAGACTGGGCAAAAAGTCTCAAAAATAGAAGAAAGCACTATAAAATTCTGAAACAGGATTTTATAGTGCTTTTTAGTCTTATAAATGAAACATAGGAGCCTATTCTCTGTTATAATAAATTTGAACAAAATAAAACAAGAAAGGTTGACTCCTATGTACAAAAATTATACCACACCAACAAATGCTTTTGAATTAAATTTTACTTTAACTGTTCCAGAAAATTCTAAGAAACACAAACATTTGTGACACGAACCAGTGTCAATACAACTTG
>NZ_CAUUHX010000025.1:0-24647 GCF_963545075.1 uncultured Granulicatella sp. | reverse complement strand
CGCTGCTTAATTCCTTCACTAAAATTGTTTCATCAACCCTATTTGACAAAGAGCCGAAATCGAGAAAGGTTTGTTAACTGTCTTCTTATTTGAGACCGTATTTTTTGTTGAAACGATCCACACGTCCGTCTGCTTGTGTGAATTTTTGACGACCTGTATAGAATGGGTGAGAATCTGAAGTGATCTCAACACGTAATAATGGGTATTCGTTACCATCTTCCCATTGTACAGTTTCGTTTGATGATTTTGTTGAACCTGATAAGAATTTGAATCCAGTAGTTGTATCCATGAAAACAACTGGACGATATTCTGGGTGAATTCCTTGTTTCATTTTCTATTCCTCCTGCCCTGAATTATTGCCTAATCCAGAGTTATTTATTTTTATGCATAAAGCAACACAAGTATAATAGCATGCTTAGACCTAGATTGCAACTATTTTTATTAGGTGAAATGAATTTTCTTGGTGTAAATTTCCAACCCAACTTACCCTAATCTCCTAGTTCTAAACCAGGCATTGCATTCACATCCATCGATGCAAAATCTTGTTCTAACCATTTTGAATACGCAGCTGCACCAATCATCGCAGCATTATCGCCGCATAAATTCATTGGCGGAATGGAGAATGTTACAGTTGGATAATGACTTTGCATCATCTCTTGTAGTCCTGTTCTAAGTCCACGGTTTGCTGCGACTCCTCCTGCTAATACAAATTGCTTCACAGGATATTCTTGTAGTGCACGTTTACTTTTTTCTACTAATACTTCCACAACACTTGCTTGGAAACTTGCCGCTACATTTTCTGGCACAATTTCTTCGCCTTTTTGTTTCGCATTATGAATACGATTAATAACGGCTGACTTTAATCCACTAAAACTAAAATCATAATGGTCTTCATGAATCATCGCTCTTGGGAAATCATACACATCTTCTCCAATATGCGCTAATTCATCCATTTTCTTTCCACCTGGATAAGGTAAGTTTAAAATTCTTCCAATCTTATCATAGGCTTCTCCAGCTGCATCATCTCGCGTTTCCCCGATAATTTCAAACTGTCCGTCTTGTGGCATATAGACTAATTCTGTATGTCCACCACTCACAACTAATGCCATTAATGGAAATTGTAATGGCTCGATTAATTGGTTTGCGTAAATATGTCCTGCCATATGATTGACGGCAATTAATGGTTTATTCGCTGCTAGTGCTACCGCTTTTGCAGCTGAAATTCCGATGAGTAAAGCTCCGACTAATCCTGGTCCAATCGTTACTGCTACTGCATCGATTTCTTCCATTGTTTTGCCTGCTTGTACTAATGCTTCTTCGATTACTTGCGTAATTTGTTCGACATGATGACGACTTGCAATTTCTGGTACAACTCCTCCAAATCGCATATGACTTTTGATTTGAGAAGCGACAATATTCGATAATAACGTTCGGCCATTCACAACAACTGCTGCACTTGTTTCATCACAGCTACTTTCAATGGCTAAAATAACGACTTCTTTTTTCATTGTTCACATGCTCCTTTCTTGAGTTCTAACCGATAGAGTAAGGCATCTTCTAATGGATCTGTATAGTAATCACGTCTTCTGTGATAACACTCGAACCCTAAAATTTCATATAATTGCTGAGCACGATGATTAAATTCTCGTACTTCTAAAAATACAGTTGCGACTTCTTGCAACCCTAAATCATATAAAGCCATTTGCCATAAACGTTGGGCAAGTCCTTTTCCTTGGAAGCCTGTATGAATGACAATATTAGTAATCGTTGCTTCATCTAATACGACTTGCATCCCAACAAATCCAATTAAAGTATCCACATGATAAACACCATAATAAGCTCCATGTTCAGAAGCAATATCTTCATGGAAAGCTTTTGCACTCCAATGTCCTGGATGTTCATAATGTTGTTGCACTAATTGGTATAACTGTTCTGCTACATCATCCTCAACCGTTAATCGTTTAAACGAGAACTCTGACGAGGAGAATGATTCTGGTGTTTTAGGGGGTAATGGATAAGTCATCAGTACCGCATCCTCTACTTCATTTTTATAATATTTTTCTTTATATCCTGTTTGAATAAATCCAAACTTTTCATATAAACGAATCGCCTTTTTATTGGAGACTCTGACTTCTAGAGAAATGGAATCTTTTTCTAAAAATCGTGCATACTTTTCTAATTGTTTCATTAATAAAGTCGCACATCCTAAAAATCGTACATCCGAATAAACCGCAATATTCGTAATATGAAGATCTTCCGAAGTTACTCTTGCACCTACAAATGCCTGTATCGTTTCTTCTAATTCAATAACGATATAAATTGCTTTTGTATTATAGGTTAAATCTTCTCCAAAGGCATCTTTCATCCAAGGGGGATTTCCCATATACGCTTCCTCTTCTACTGCTGCAATAGCATCAACATCCTCTACAGTAGCTAATCGAATCGTTGCAATTTGTCCATTAGAAAGAGGAATTCGTTTTGGTTGTTGGGGTAATTGGTGCGAAATAAAGTCTCCTACAGGAATTGCTTGATCAACTAATCTTTCTAATTGTTGCCATAAAGATTGTGTCCAATCCTTACATACGCTCCACATAGTTGATCTCCTGTTCTTCTTGATGATTCGCTTTCCAATTTTCTTCTGCTTCTGCTAATTTTAAATATGTCGGAACAAATACATCTGCATCTTCTTCTAGTGAATCTTGTGCTAATTTACCAAAGAGTCCTGCATGAGCAATGGCATCACTTTCTTGAGTCAATATTGCTTTCTCTCCTAATTTTTCAATAATCAACTCTTTTTGTGCATCTGTCAATTGTCCTACAAAATAAAGAGGAGCTTCATAAGTCGATAACTCTTCTAACCAATCCCCCCAAGAAATATGACGTTCTGGGGCTACCAATTGTGGAAATAGTTGGTTCACTTGATAAAGACCCGTAAAAATATTTTCTCTACGAGCATCAAAAAATGGAACAACATAAGCTCCCTCAGGAACAACTTCTACAACATTTGCAACAATCGCTTGTAAACTTGAGACGGCTTTTAGCGGAATATGCAATGTCTTCGCAAGAGTTTTTGCAACGGTTACTCCAATTCTAAGTCCAGTATACGAACCTGGTCCTTTGGCAACAATCACACCTGTTAGTTCTTGCATACTGACTTGACTTTCTTGAAGTACTTCTTGAATTGCCGGCATTAGTTTGACGCTATGTTGTAACGTGTCTGGAACTGTTTGTTCAACAATTGTTCCCTCATCTTTGACAATGGCAACCGATAAAGTTTTATTTGAGGTATCAATAGCCAATACGGGCATAGAGCACTTCCTTTCTAGTTTTTTTATTTAAAAAGTGTGAAGGAGGGCAAATTGTGCTACTCTTTGCACTTTTACCCTCTTCCATCCTTTATTCAAATGTTATTTCTTTTTATATTGGAAAGATGGAATCGACGTGCGTTTCAGTTCGATTCAGAACATCTTTCTTCACACCTTATTACTAGTACGCTCTTGCGATCCATACTGTTTGTGTTGCTGGTTTGCCTGAAACGATACATGTTTCTTTCTTCACTGGTGGGTTGAATGGAATATTACGAGTCGTAAATCCAGTTTCTTCTTTGATTTTCGCTTCTGTTTCTTCTGTTCCATCCCAACCAACTAATACCCAACCAGGTACTTCGCCAGCTTCACGTTTTGCTTCAATATGAGCTTTTAATTCATCTAAAGTATCAATGTTTGTATATTCATTAGAAGCACGCATTGCACGAGCTGTTTCTAATAAACGTCCTTGCATTTTCTCTAATTCAGATTGAATCGTTTCTACTAACACATCAAAACCTACCGCAAATTTTTCATCTAAATCACGCATTTTTGTCATGACTTGATTATTTTCTAAGTCACGTGGTCCACATTCAATACGCATTGGAACTCCACGTAATTCCCATTCATTGAATTTGAATCCTGGTGAGTTATCTGTGTCATCAATTTTCACACGTAAGCCGGCTGCTTTTAATTGTTGTTGTAATTCTTCTAATTTTTCTAAGATAGCTGGATTTTTCTTCCATGGTCCAACTGGAATTAAAACTACTTGAGTTGGAGCTACTTTTGGAGGTAATACTAATCCTTGTTCGTCTCCGTGTGTCATAATTAATGAACCGATTAAACGAGTTGATACTCCCCATGAAGTTGTATGAGCGTGTACGTGTTCGTTTTCTTTTGTTAAATATTTAATGTCAAATGCTTCCGCAAATTTTGTTCCCATATAGTGAGAAGTTCCCGCTTGTACAGCTTTTCCATCTTTCATCATTGCTTCGATTGAGTAAGTATCTACCGCACCAGCAAAACGTTCTGATGGAGTTTTTTGTCCTTCATATACAGGAACTGCTAATACACCTTCTACTACTTCTTTATAAATATCTAACATTCTCATTGTACGACGACGTGCATCTTCTTCATCAGCGTGAGCAGTATGTCCTTCTTGCCATAAAAATTCAGACGTACGTAAGAATGGTAAAGTTTTCTTTTCCCAACGGAATACATTTGCCCATTGGTTTACTTCATATGGTAAATCACGGTATGAATTAATCCAGTTTGAGAATGCAGTCCCAATCATTGTTTCACTTGTTGGACGTAAGGCTAAACGTTCTTCTAATTTTTCACCTGCTGCTTCTGTTACCCATGGTAATTCGGGAGCAAATCCTTCAATATGATCTGCTTCTTTAGTGAAGAAGCTTTCTGGAATTAACATTGGGAAGTATGCATTACGAATTCCTTCTTCTTTAAAACAACGGTTAAATTCTTCTTGGATATGTTCCCAAATTTCATAACCATCTGGTTTGAAAATCATACATCCACGCACTGGTGAATAATCCATTAAATCAGCTTTTTGAATGGTTTGGATATACCATTTTGAGAAATCTTCTCTTTGTAAGTTTGTTTTTTCTGCCATATTAGCACTCCTTTTCTAAATATCGTGGAACAAAAAGAGCCATTCTCCCTATAAAAAGGACGAATGACTCGCGGTACCACCTTTAATTACATTTCATGTTAAATGTCTCTTAGAACGTGATAACGGTACGTGAACCGGATTATTTTCATAATCAATATGCTGGTAGGTTCAATTCTAAAAGCGGGGGTTCTCTCTCAGCCATGAAGAACTTTCTGTACCCATTTCAGAACTTACTATTCCATGCATTATACTACCGAAAAAACGACTAGAAAGCAAGTGTTATGTGTACTTACTCTTGGATAAAAATGTAAGATACCCTAACGTAAGTGTCCTTACTCTAAGATAAATCCACTTTCTTTCACACTATACACTTCAATCGCCATTTCTTGCTCAACAGTTTGCTGAACCACAAAGTCTAAAGCATCTTCTTCCGTGAAGAATCGAAGCGTAAATACTTCTTCTCCTTCATTAACAAATAATTCTAAACTTGAATAGTCCATCCATGCGTTTAGATGCTGCAGAGGAGATTGTAACGTTCTTTCTCTTGTTTCTTTTTCTCCTGTTTCCCAATCGGTACGACTGAGGGATAATACTTGTGTTTCTGCATCATATTGAATGAAAATTTCATTGCGTAACTGAATCGCTAATTTATCCTGAACTGCTTCTTTCCAATTCACTGTCCACACTTGTGCAGGTGAAGACAATACAGATTCAAATCGAGTTGCATTCCATTGGATTTTTTGAATATCTGTTGTTAAATTCCATAATTCACGTGCAGGTTTTTGAAGATATTTTCCATTCCGAACCGATACTTCACGCGGAATTGTTAAAGCATGAATCCAGTCCTCTTGAATCGTTGGGATAAGTCCTTCTTTTCCTTCTGGAATTCCCATCCAACCATATTGAAGAATGCGTTCGTCTTCTGCTTGGAAACTTTGCGGAGCATAATAGTCAAATCCTGCATCTACTTCCGTTAAATTGTCTGCATCTACAACGAATTTACCATCGATTGTAAACTGCCCTAATTGCACTACAGTTTGATATAAATTATTGAATCGTTCTCCTTGAGCTTCAATTCCTTGTGGCGAATAAATAAAGACATCCTTTTCTTCAAATGGAATCACATCTGGACATTCCCACATATATCCGAAGTCTTTTTCTTCAACACTAATTGAACCATTCAATACCCAGTGAAGTAAATCTTCTGAACGATATACTAATGTATCTCCTTTTAAATCTTCCGTTTGAGCTCCTACAACCATCCAATAATGATCGACACGTGCATCATACCAAACTTTTGGATCACGGACATGTCTTGTATAACCTTTTGGATGTTCGAATAATGGTCCTTTCTTTTCAAAATGAATGCCATCTTCTGAGATTGCTAAACATTGATAACTAGAAGCATTTCCTTCTTCATCTTTTACATTTCCTGTATAAAATAACCATAATTGATTGTTATGAACATAGGCACTACCAGAATATACCCCACTTTTATCAAACCATTGATCTGGAGCTAATGCTAGTTCAACTCTTTTCCATTGAATCATATCGTCAGAAACAAGATGTCCCCAATGCTTATTCGCATGCTTTGTATCTGTTGGATTCCATTGGAAAAATACATGATATTGTCCTTTGAAATAAATTAATCCATTTGGATCATTCATTAATCCATACGGAGGAACAATATGATACACTAAGCCATATTTTCCAGTATTACTTTTTCTTACTAAACTCATCGATACTCCTCATCTACATAAAACTCGAAGCTATCATGTGACGCTTCGACTTTCTTTTTTACATTTATTTTTTCAACATATCGTCGCTATAACCGATTGTATATGTTAATCCAAAACTTACTGCAAAGGCTACTGCGATTGCTAGTACATATAATGGGAATTGGCTATTTAAGAATAATAACATCCCGGGTAATACTGTTACAGACATACCTGTTGCTTTTAATTGGAATAAAGCTGCTAAGAAACCTCCTGTAGCTCCTCCGATTAATCCCATTACAAATGGTTTACCAAAACGTAAGTTAACTCCGAAAATTGCTGGCTCTGTAATTCCTAATGCAGCAGAGAAAGCTGATGGTAATGCTAGAGCTTTTAATTTTGTATCTGTTGTTTTGAAGGCAACCGCTAATGTTGCTCCTACTTGTGCAGCCATCGCTGCTGAGATAATTGGGTTAAATGGATTTAATTCCACACCTGTAGCAATTTTTGAAGATTGTAATAATTGTGTTTCTAAGAAATTAAAGATGTGGTGAACACCTGTTACTACGATGACTTGTTGTAATCCACCAATAATAATTCCTGCTAAACCAAATGGTAATTGTAAAACAAATTCAGTTGCATTTAACACGACTGTTTCTACTGAATGGAAGAATGGTCCAATGATGAATAATCCAAGAACACTCATTACTAAGAATGTTAAGAATGGTGTTACTAATAAATCTAATGCATCTGGAACTTTTGTACGTAGCCATTTTTCTAATTTAGCACCAATCATCCCTACGAAGAATGCTGGTAATACTGTTCCTTGGTAACCTACTACTTTAATGAAACCAAAGAATGCAATTGGCTCTGCTCCACCAGCTGCTACTACATAAGCGTTTGGTAAGGCACTGTTTACTAACATTAATCCTAAAACAATTCCAAGTACTGGTGAACCGCCGAATACTTTAAATGTTGACCATGCTACTAATGCTGGTAAGAATGCAAAGGCTGTGTCTGTTAATACTTGTGTGTATAATAAGAAGTTTTTATCAATGACATCAGGTGTCATTCCGAATAATCCTAGGAAGATTGGGTTTGTTAATAATCCACGTAATCCCATGAATAATCCTGTTGCTACTAAAACTGGAATAATTGGAACGAATACGTCTCCGAATGTTCTACTCATTCTTTGAAATAAGTTTCCTTGTTTTTTTGCTTCTTCTTTCATTTGTGCTGTTGAAGTTTCTGCTACTCCTAAACGGGCAACAGCTTCATAGACTTTATTGACTGTTCCTGTTCCGAAGATAATTTGGTATTGACCTGAGTTAAAGAATGCTCCTTTTACTCCTTCTAATTGGTCAATGGCTTCTTTGTTGATTTTTGCTTCGTCAAGAACCATAATTCTTAATCGTGTTGCACAGTGTGCGACAGATTGAACATTTTCACGTCCTCCGATATTTTCAAGGACTTCTTTTGCAATTACATCATAATTCATGTTGAACTATCCTTTCTTTTTCAATTGGGAACCACATTGTGGAACCGGTTCGCATACATAAGATAAAGGAAAACCAAGCACTTGTCAACCACTTCTAACAATGTAAGTAATGTAAATTTCATGAAAAGGTTATTTTCATCTGCATCATTTATTTAAAAAATAAAATACAACCGACTTTTGGGGCTGTAGCAATGGACGCCAGTAGCTTCGCTTTGCGAATCTCTTGGCTAAAATTTGAGCCTATGGTCTCAAATTTCCCAGTAATAGAAACTGCTGCGACAGTTTCTATTACCAATGCTACTTGAAAAGTCGGTTGTATTTTCATTTTTTATGCGGATAAAAATTTTTGTATCGGCATTAACAAGAAAACGTAAAATCTCTACCCAAATCAATTAGGAAGTCTATTTCATATACGTACTCTAATAAATACCCGTCCACAAGAAAAAACTTCCCGTAGTAGCACTAGCAAGCGAAACCGAAGGTAGCTACTGCCGTCTCCTGCTACTACAAAAGGAAGTCTATTTCTATATCGTACTCTCAATAAATATCCGTTCCACAAAAAAAGACTTTGCATAGTAGCATTAGTCCAATAAGCCATGTTGGCTACTGGCGTCCTCTACTACTATCACGCAAAATCTATCTCTTATACGTACTCTAATAAACACCCGTCCATAAGAAAAGACTTTGCATAGTAGCATTTCTCATGAAACCGCAAGTTTGCTTGCGTCCTCCGCTACTATAAAGCAAAGTCTATATCATAAACGTACTCCAATAAATACCCGTCCACAAGAAAAGACTTCCCGTAGTAGCATTAGTCATATAAGCCAGAAATGGCTTATATGACAGGAAAATTTGAGACCTTAGGCTCAAATTTTAGGCATGAAACCGTAGGTTTGCTGCCGTCCCCTGCTACTACAACTGGGAAGTCTAATTCAAAATTTCTAACGTTTGTCGATCCTCTTCACCGCATAGTCTCCGACGAATTGAATCAAGAACACAAGAATTAAAATCGCAACCGTCGCCACGAAAATAATATCCTGCTTATTACGAGTAAAACCAATCATATATGCCAAGTTCCCTAATCCCCCAGCACCAATAACACCCGCAACAGCAGTAGAACCCACTAATGCAATCGTTGTTACCGTAATACCAGATACTAACGCAGGAAGCGACTCAGGAATTAACACCTTTGTAATAATCTGACGAGTCGTTGCACCCATCGATTCAGCAGCTTCCACTACCCCAGAAGGAATCTCATTTAACGAAATTGACACTAAACGAGCATAGAAAGGAGCCGCACTAATCACTAAAGTAGGAATCGCACCCTTAGGTCCTAAAATAGTTCCCATTAATGCTTTCGTAAAAGGCATTAATAAAGCAAGTAAAATAATAAATGGAACTGAACGGAAAATATTAATAATTCCAGAAAGGAATAAATTCACCCATTTATTTTCTAAACTTCTACCAGGACTTGTTAAATATAAAAATAAACCTAACGCTAAACCAATAATAAATACATAGAAAGTAGATAGAAAACTCATATAAACTGTCTCATTTGTCGCTTTAATCACTTCATTCCAATCTACATTTTTAAAACTAAGCATCTCATGGAATAATTCTGAAAAACTCGTTTGAGCTAAAAACACATTAAACATTCTCTAGTACCTCCACAATAATTTCTGCTTTTCTTAAGAAATCAATCACCTCTTCAGCTTTAGCAGATTCTTCTTCAATTAAAATAATCATACTACCAAGCACACCTTTTTGAGTCACATTGACATGCGCTTGTAAAATAGAAATAGACACATCTAGTTTACGAATTACTTCTGATAAAATTCCTTCTGCTGTAGTATCTCCTAAATATTGAATACGCACAGCTACTCCAGGACGAAGTGAAGTTGATAAATGTTCAAAAACATCATGTAAATCTTGTTCAGAACGTTCTTCTCCAACAAATTGCTTTGTAATCGTTTGTTGAGGATTTTTAAATACTTCTAAGACTTCTCCAGTTTCAACAACTTTACCTTGTTCCATTACAGCAACACGATGGCAAATTTGACGAACAACATGCATTTCATGCGTAATTAAAACAATCGTTAATCCTAAACGTTTATTAATTTCTACTAATAAATTCAAAATATCTTTTGTTGTTTTTGGGTCTAATGCACTTGTTGCTTCGTCACATAATAATACTTCTGGATCATTAGCTAAAGCACGTGCAATTCCTACTCTTTGTTTTTGTCCACCAGATAACTGAGATGGATAAGATTTTTCTCTTCCTGTTAATCCTACAATTTCAATTAATTCGGCTACTTTTTTCTGGCGAATATCTTTTGCAACTCCAGCAATTTCTAATGAAAAAGCAATATTTTCTTCCACTGTACGTGACCATAATAGATTGAAATGTTGGAAAATCATCGCAATTTTACGACGCTCTTGTAATAAATCTTTTTTCTTTAATGTGGTAATATCTTTATCATTCACAAAAATATGACCCGTTGTAACTGTTTCAAGACCATTTAATAAACGAATTAATGTACTTTTACCAGCTCCTGAAAAGCCGATAATTCCAAAAATTTCGCCTTTGTTAATATTTAAAGAAACATCTTTTACCGCTTCAACAGTACCTTGTTTGCCATGATAAATTTTAGAAACTTCTTGTATTTTAATCATCATTCTTCTCCTTATACTCTAAAAAAGGTGTGGCACATAGCTTATGCCACACCTTCTATTTTATCATTATTTTGCAGGAATTACAGACCCATCTGAATATTTATCAGAAATAAATTTACGGATTTCATCACTTTGTAATGCTTTGATTAAAGCTTTAACTTTGTCTGAATCTTTATCTTTTGGTTTAACTGCAATTAAGTTTGCATATGGTGAGCTTTCATCTTCTAAAGCGATTGAATCTTTTTTAGGAGATAATTTTGCATCGATAGCGAAGTTTGAGTTGATGATTACTGCATCACCTTCATTAGCTTCAAATGTTGATACTAATAATTCAGGAGCGATTTCATTTTTAATTTGAATGTTCTTTTTGTTTTCAACGATATCGCTTAATTGAGCGTCAACTGGTTTAACACCATCTTTTAATTTAATTAATCCTGCTTTAGTGAAGAATGCTAAGAAACGACCAACTTCAGCTGGGTTTGTTGAAGCATATACTGTTGCATTTTCTGGTAAATCTGCTAAAGATTTATATTTTTTAGAGTAGATAGCCATTGGTTCGATGTGAACATTCCCAACGCTTACTAAGTCTTCATTATGTTCTTTGTTGAATTTTTCTAAGTAAGGTGTATGTTGGAAGTAGTTTGCATCTGCATCTCCTCCGAATACGATTTGGTTAGGTGTTACATAGTCATTTACGATATTGATTTGTAAATCATATCCATCTTTTTTAAGAATTGATTTAGCTGCTTCTAAAATTTCACCGTGTGGTGCTGGTGAAGCTACTACTGTAATCTTTTTATCTTCTACTTTTGGAGCTGCTGTTGTTGCAGCATCTTTTGATTGAGATGCTCCGTTTCCACATGCTACTAATGTTGTTGCTACTAATCCTAATGCTGCTGTTTTAATTAATTTTGAAATGTTCATAAATAAATTCCCCTTTTCTTTTTACATTGATAAATGATGATTAACGGGCGCGCTTTCCGTCAATCGTCGAATCAGATAATTGATGTTATAAGTATTTGAGCCATAAAAAAACTCCACCTAAGTTTCTAACTAGAGGCGAAGGATCGCGTTACCACTCTATTTCTAACAAACTTCACAGCTTGTTACTCTATAAGTACATGTTTATACTCTAGTACGGTATCGGGCACCATTCGCAGAAGCTTTATCACTCCTGTTGCTCCCAGACCATTTTCAATAAAGTTCCTGCATCCTTTTTCACCAACCGGACTCTCTTTTTACGTTCGCTTTTATTTACTTATCTGTTCATTGCATCAGTTATTTATCTGTTGTAGATAATATAATATATACGTAAGTTATTGTCAATAACTTTAAATGAATATTCGGTATAGTTTTTAACTATTATATTCCATAGTTTTTCTGCATGGTAGAAAGTGATAAGCAATTGTATCAAATATTAAAGAAATAATTATTAAGAATTCATTTATGTATTGTTTTTTAAAGTCGTTGTGATAAAATTAGGATAAAATAAAGATAGTAAAGAAGGTTTATTAATGATAAATATCCGTCCAGTTTCAGATTTACGAAATAAATTTCCAGAAATTGAAGAAACCGTAAATCAATCAAACTCCCCAGTATTTTTAACAAAAAATGGTCATGGTGCAATGGTTCTAATGAGTATAGAACACTATTCATTACTTACTGATTCAATCGAGAGAGAATTAGATTATGCTGATAAAATTGCGGAAGAAAATGATATACGCTATTCACATGACGAAGTGTTCAACAGAGTAAGAGGAAGAATTCATGAATAAGGAATCTTTTCATTTAACTTATTTATGCACATTTGAAGAAGATTTAAATCAAATAGTAGATTATATTTCTTATACTCTAAAAAATCCAAATGCAGCTAAACGATTAGTAAATGATATTGAAAGAGCCATAATAACTAGATTAAAATCGCCTGTGTCATTTGCTCCCTATCGTTCTTTAAAAAAAAGAAAATATACCTATTATAGAATAAACGTACATAATTTTTCGATTTTTTATGTAGTTAATCAAAATAAGATGGAGATTCGTAGAATTTTATATAACAAACGCAACTTAGATAAGTTTTTATAAAAATAATTCTACATCCTAAACGAATTCCCCATTTTTTTCTAAAAACGGAGAGAGACTTCTTGCCAAAACAAAAAGTCTCTCTCGTTTTTATAAGTACCTATTTAATTCTTTTTCAGAAATATTTAGTTGCTTTGCTCCTATTTCTTTCGATAGGATTCCATTTTTAATTAAATCTACAACAATTTCAATCCTACCTTGCTGTAATCCTTGCTGTAATCCTTGTCTTAAAGCTTCTTCCTTTTGATATTCTACAGTCGCCAAATGCCCATAATATGCTTGAAGGTATCTTGTTCTTTCATCTAACATGGCTTTCTCCTCCTTTGTCCATCCGACTGGGTTAATGATTTGATCTGCTTGTTTCAGTATTGTCTCAGGATTTTGTGTATAAGGTTTATTTCCAAAAAACTCAATCCATCGAACTTTACGATAATGTTGTAAATCCGTATTATGATATTTTTCCAATTCTAAAAATACCATTCGTACAAGATTTCTCTTTTCGTCAATCCCTTTAAATTGTACTTTTAATTCTTCACTCGTAGTATCGTCTCTTAAACTAAACGAATGAATCATTCTTTCATCATCGAAAAATCTTTTTTGTGTAATGGCAATTGTATACACTGGAAGCATTTCTTCTGCTAATCTATGCGTTTGTATACCATCTTTTTTATACACATCTAAATTCTTAGAGACTTGTTCACATAGATATAACCATAAACGCTTGATAAAGTCAATTTGAAATGCTACTTGAATTTCAATAATGACTTGAGTTCCATCTTGTAAAGCAGCTAAGACATCAATACTCGTCATATAAGTCAAAAAGTCTTCAAATTGTTGTTCATGTATTTGTGTACCATCTAGTATAGTAACTGTTTGTACAGGCAAATCAAGAATATCTCGTATGAACTGTGCTGTTATTTCTGTATTACTAAAAACTTTCTTTGCCATCAAATCCATCATTGGCCTTGCATCTTTAATCCGCTCTTCCATCTTTTTACACCCTTTCTATTTTCATGAAGAAAAATCGAACTTTACTTAATTTTCTCTTCACTATATAGATACGATAAAAAGTTTAAAAAATATTTTTTTAAGCGGATTTTTATAAAAAAATCTAACCTGTAGTATACATATAAACGAAAGTCACCATCCTACACGTACCCTAATACCTCTACGGAAAAGCGAAGAAAGACTTCCTCATAGTAGCATGCGTGAAAGCAGCAGATTTTCGGCTACTTTCACAAGGAAAAATCAAGACCTAGGCTTGTTTTTTAGCAACAAAACCCAAAGGATTTGCTTGCGTTCTTTGCTACTATTTTCAGGAAGTCTACATTTTAAACGTACCCTCATCCACTTACTTAAAAACGGAGAAAGACTTCCCATAGTAGCATGCGTGAAAGCAGCCGATAATTCGGCTACTTTCACAAGGAAAAATCAAGACCTAGGCTTGTTTTTTAGGCATGAGACCGAAGGTCTGCTGCCGTCCTATGCTACTATTTTGGAAGTCTTTCGTAGTCTAACGATAGTTTTTTAACTCTCTCTGTACATCTCGTTTTATATCTTTTTGTTTTAAAGCTTCACGCTTATCATAGTTTTTCTTACCTTTAGCAATTCCAATCAACAACTTGGCAACCCCATTTTTAATATAAACCTTCAATGGAACAACCGTATTTCCCGCCTGTCTTACCTCTTGCTCAAGCATTTGAATTTGCTTCTTATGCAACAACAACTTTCTCGTACGAAGCGGATCATGATTGAAAATATTCCCCTGCTCAAACGGACTAATGTGAACCCCAACTAAAAAGGCTTCCCCATTTTTAAAACTACAATAACCATCTTTCAAATTCATTCTAGCTTGACGAACCGATTTAATCTCCGTTCCCGTTAACACTAAACCCGCTTCAATCGTATCTAAAATCGTATAATCATGATTCGCCTTACGATTTTGCGCTAAAACTTTATTATCTGTTCCTTTTGGCATCCGAATTCTCCTTACGAATGTTTTTTTCTACGTTTTTGCTTTGCTTGCGCTTTAAAATGTTGCCTTCCTTTATCTTTAGAAGACTTCTTCGATTTTTTACTTCTGCTCTCTTTTTTTGCAGATTTCTTAGGCGCTTCTTTCCCTTTAGAAGGACGTTTGTTTTGAGTAATTAACTCTGCATTGTCTCCTGCTAAAATAAAATCAATTTCATGTGCTTCTACATCGACTTTGATTAATTTTACTTTCACACGATCCCCGATTCGATAAGTCACTCCTGTTCGCTCGCCAATTAAAACCATATGACTTTCAATAAAGTTAAAGTAATCTTGATTCATATGCGTAATATGCACTAAACCTTCTACGGTATTTGGCAATTCAACAAACATTCCAAACTTAGTAACGGAGCTAACAATTCCTTCAAACTCTTGCCCAATCTTATCTGCCATAAATTCAGCTTTTTTCATCGCATCTACTTCACGTTCTGCTTGAACCGCTAAACGTTCCATTTTACTCGATTGATCCGCAATTCTTTCTAATTTAGAAGCATTCAATTCCTCTTGTTGCTTCGATAAGAAACTTCCACTGCCTTCATATTGACGAATCATACGGTGGACAATTAAGTCTGGATAACGACGAATGGGTGACGTAAAGTGAGTATAATCTTCTGCTGCCAATCCATAATGCCCAGAAGGAGTAATATCATATTTAGCTTGCTTCATGGATCGTAGCATCATAGTCGATACCACTGCTTCATACGTTTCCCCTTTGACTTCATCTAAGGCTTTTTGCAGTTTTTTCGGACTAATGGTGTCGCTTGTTCCTTTAATATTAATGCCAAATGCTGTGACAAACTCTAAGAAACGTTGCATTTTTTCTTGTTGTGGTTGTTCATGGACACGGTAGATAAACGGAACATTTCTGCGTTGATAATGCATTGCCACTGTTTCATTGGCTGCTAACATAAACGATTCAATTAATCGTTCTGCAACTCCACGTTCACGAATTTGAATATCAATTGGTGCTCCTTGTTCATCCACAATAATTTTTGCTTCATGTGTTTCGAAGTCAATCGCTCCACGTTCTTTTCTTCGTCTTTCTAAAATATGATGTAATTCTCTCATATCTAGCAACATTTGCTGAATTTCTTCTGGAATTTCGACTTCTTTTTTCTCATACAATTCATTCACTAAACTGTATGTTAACCGCATGTCTGAACGAATGACACTTGGGAAAATCTCATATTGATAAATCGTTCCACTTCGGTCAATTTCCATACGACAAGACATCGTTAGTCGTTCTTCATGTGGATGTAATGAACAAATTCCATTTGATAATCGTTGTGGCAACATTGGAACGACACGGTCTATTAAGTACACACTTGTTCCACGTTCAAATGCTTCCCTATCGATGGCTGAGTTTTCTGTCACATAATACGATACATCCGCAATCGAAACCGTTAATTTAAACGTTCCATCTTCACGTTTTGTTAATGCCACGGCATCATCTAAGTCTTTGGCATCTGCTCCGTCAATCGTCACCGTTAATTGTTCACGTAAATCTTTACGCCCTTGTCGATCTTCATCTGTGATAACTTCAGGCACAAGATTAGCCTGGTCTATCACTTCTTGTGGAAATTCTGTTGGAATATGTAATTGTTGTAAAATCATTAAAATATCCATTCCAACGGCATCTTTATACCCAATTTCTTTGACAACAATTCCTTCTAATGAAGAACGATTTTTTTCATTCGTATATTTAGTTAATTCTACAATAACCACTGTTCCATCTACTGGATGTAATCCATTTGGACGAATTAAACAACGAGTGCCTGCTAATTTTTTATCTTTAACGACTACTTCACCACAATACCCTGTATCTTCAGCAGTTTCTGAACTAAAACGAGTATAAATTCCTACCACTTGAGTCGTATTTCGTTGAATAATTTGGACAATTTTCCCTGTCGCAGAGCGTTGACGATAGCTATCGGCTGGTTCTGTAATCACTAGTTCTACTTCATCTCCCTCCATTGCACTCATTGTATCTCCACGGGGAATGAAAATATCTGGTTCTCCTTCGACTACTGTGACAAATCCAAATCCTTTGTCATTCGCACGATACGTTCCTTTTAACGTTTGATTTAAAGGATTTAATCCAAATTTTCCATTTCGATTTAATTCTAAGACGCCCTCTTCTTCTAATGCGGCTAATTCTTTTACTAATATTTTAAAATCTTGAGATTGATTCATCCCAAAATGTTCACTAATTTCTTTTACATAAAAACTTTCTGGTGCATATTCCTCAAAAAAGGACACCAAAACGGTTCTCAATGATTCTCTCATTTCTTACCTCCATTCTTGTTGGTTTAAAAATTCTAATACAGATTCTTGAAATTCTGCTTTTTCTTTTCCGACTGTAATAACATGCCCTGATTTTTCAAACCAATGAAAATCAACGGCTGCATTCACTAATGCTTCTTTCATTTCAATTGATACTTCTGGGTCAACTAATCTGTCTAATTCCCCTTGCGCAATATAAAAAGGACCTGTCACTTGTTCTAGTTTTTCTGCAACTTTAGCGGAAAAATCATGTAAATCTAATAATTGTTGTTTTGCTTTTTTTCCTAATGTGAACATTTCATCTTCACACATCCCAGAATGAGTAGCAAAAGCTATAAAACTCTTCAACAAATCTGGTAATTGCGCATTTCTTTTTGAAACAGGAGAACAAAATGTTCCCGCAATTTCTACTAATTGATCAGTTGCTAGTGCTGCTGCCATAATACCACCCATCGATAATCCTAGTGCAGCAATCGTTGAATACCCTTGACTTCTTACAAATTGTACCGCTTGTTTTGCATCTTCATACCATTTTTCTGGTGTTTCTTTTAAAATTTCACACGCATTTGAATGTTCATGTCCACTAAATGCTGGTACATAAACTGCATAATCATGACGATGTAAAAAGGAAGCTAACATTCTCAGATCCGTTGGTTTCCCAGTATATGCATGAAATAATATAACCGCCCGCTTATTTGTTATTTCTTCTAACCAAATTGCTTCCAAATTGTCCACTCCTACCTTTAATGAATATTTTTATAATAGAAAAACACAATGTCTTAGAGATACTCCTTCAACATTGTGCTTAATCATTTTTATTTTGATGAGATGTACGCTAAGGCTACTGCTAAAATCATAAAGATTGCTCCTAATCCAACAGTCACTCGAATTAAGAATGCTTCAAATCCACGTGCTTTTGTTTTCCCGAATAATTGCTCAGCACCGCCTGATAATGAATTTGCTGCATTTGTTTTCGATGGTTGCATAGCTACAATAATAATTAGTAACACACTAATAATAATCATCAATGTTAAAATTGTTTGATACAAAGGATCTTCCTCCTCTATTAATATTCTTTCCAATTCTACCATAAATATCGTGTAATTACTACCAATTGCCCTTAATTTCTTTAATTGGAGATGATTTTTTAAGCATCCAACACCTATTCCATCCACTTTCGTGATATAATGAACGTAATATGAAAAGGAGGTTTTTATGAAAGGTTTAGTATTTTTTGACTTGGATGGAACACTCTTAAATAAAAAAGGACAAGTCGACCTTGAAGTCATAGAAGCTATTCAACAATTAAAGGAAAATGGGTATGAACCACTTCTAGCAACAGGAAGATCTCCTATCGAAGTTTCGGAAGTCATTCAGTCTACAAATATTCATTCTGGAATTTTTATGAATGGACAAGTCGTCATTTTCAAAGGTAAAACATTAATTCATCATGAAATTCCAACAGAAACGATTGAAAAACTACTCCAATTTGCGAAAGAAAATGGACATGGAATGACATGTTATAATGTTGATGCCTTTAAAATCATTGAATCTGTCCCATTTGCACAAGAAGCCTATGGATATATTCATACACCGACACCAGATGTTGTTCCAGAATTTTATAAAGAACAAGTCGTGAATATGTTGCTATTACTTTCAAGAGACAATAATGATGAAGCTTATCAACAAACTTTTCCAGAATTAAGATTTATCCGGAATTTTCCTTATGCATTGGATGTCATTACCGCTGGGAATTCTAAAGCAACAGGCATTCGAGCATTAATACGTACCTTAAATAATAAGTCGATCACTACCTATGCCTTTGGAGATGGTGCTAATGATTTAGAAATGTTCCAAGAAGTTGATTTTTCAATTGCCATGGGAAATGCGATTCCATTATTAAAAGAAAAAGCAGACTATGTTAGTTCAGCCAATGATAAAGGTGGTGTTATTCAAGGATTAAAACATTATCAATTAATATAGGAGGAAATCATGTCACTTTATGAAATTGAAGTTCCTACTCTAGATGGATCAAGTACATTAGAATCCTATAAAGGGCAAGTATTACTCATTGTTAATACCGCTAGCGGATGTGGATTAGCTCCACAGTTTGCTCAATTACAAAGCTTATACGAAACATACCACGAACAAGGATTTAGCGTATTAGGATTCCCCTGTAATCAGTTTTGGAACCAAGAACCATTAAGCGCTGAGGCGGCTGCTTCAAGTTGCCAATTCAATTATCAAGTCACTTTCCCTATGTTTGGTAAAGTACTTGTTAACGGGCCAGAAACTCATCCATTATTTCAATTCTTAAAAGAAGAAACAAAAGGACTATTCGGCAGTTCGATTAAATGGAATTTTACAAAATTCCTTGTAGATACATCCGGAGAAGTCATCGCAAGATTTGCACCAACTACTTCTCCACTATCCATTGAAAAACAAATAAAACAATTATTAAATAAGGAGTGTTAATATGAATACAGAAGAAATTTTAAGCATTTTAGAGGACTTGGAAGTAGCCATTTTTGCTACCGTGGATAAAGATGGAAAACCTCATTCTCGTCCAATTCACATCGGCGTTGCCAATGAACATGGAGTGTTCTTTATGACGAGTCCGCAAACTCATTTCTATAAACAATTACAAGAAAATCCAAATGTGGCGATTGCTGCCTTTTCACACGATGACTACTTAATTCAAGTGATTCGTATCGAAGGAAAAGTACGTGAAATTGGTAAAGAAGGATTAGAAGAATTATTAGCAGGAAATCCATTTGTTAAAAATGTATATCCAGATGATGTGCAACGTGCTGGTGTACAAGTATTCCAATTATATGAAGGAAAAGGCTTCTACCACAGCTTAACTCAAGGACATAAATATACTTTCAGTATTCAAGGGTAATAACTAACTAGAAAAGGAATCCTCGTATGAGGGTTTCTTTTTTTCTTCTTTACAATGTGATACAATGAACGTATCGTTTTAAAGGAGAGATATTTTATGAAAAACTATAAAAAATTCCTAACTCATTCTATTTTATTCGGAAGTCTTTTTATTCTAGCTGCCGGATGTCAAACAGCATCATCAACAAACAATACAACAACAAGTAGTGCAACAACTACAACAACAGTTAAAGAAAAATCTACTTCTGATTTAATTGGACAAGATTTGCCAAACTTCACATTTGAAACAGCAGATGCTCAACAAAAAACTCCTGCGGATTTTAAAGGAAAGAAAACGGTCTATGTTGCTTGGGCAAGCTGGTGTCCGGATTGTCAACAAGAATTACCAATTCTAAATGAATTAAGAAAAGACTATCAAGATACTATTGAATTCGTTCCAGTAAACCTACTTGTTAAAGGAGAAACACCTGAAAAAGCACAAGCCTTCTTAAAAGAAAAAGGAATAGAATTCAACTATTACTCAGACAAAGAAAAAAGCTTCCAAAAAGCTTTAGAAATTCATTCCATTCCAACCATGATTTTTGTGGATCAAGAAGGAAAAATCAAAAATGTTATCGATGAAGTAAAAGATAAAGCAACAATTGAAGAAGTATTAAAATCATTTTAGAAACGCAAAAAGGATGATGGGCAATGCCTATCATCCTTTTGTCTTTTTAAGAATTCAATTTTTATTTGTCTTCTTTTTTACCTTTTGGAGCTACTAATCCTAGACCTGCTAAGATTGATAATACAGCTGGAGTAAATACTGCAAACTCCGCTGAACCTGTATTTGGTAATTCTTGTTTTGCACTCTCTTGAGCTTTTGGAGCTTCAGCAACTGCAGGTACTTCTGCAGGTGTTTCATTTGTAGCTGTTTGAGCTGGATTTGCTGAAGTTCTTGGATTAATTCCTGCTGGTGTATTAGCAGTTGGAGCTTCTTGATTTTGTGCTGATTGTGTTGATGAAGCTTGCGTTTGTGTACCTGTTGCTGTTTCTAATGTAGACAAGTCAAATTCTGGAACTTCATTAACAGGAGCTTCTTTTCCATTTGAAGATTCAACTTTATCTGATTTAGGTTGTTCAGCTGGTTTATTTGCTTCTTCTTTATCTTCTTCTGCTGCTTTCTTATTTAATTCATCGATTAATGCTTCAGCTTGTTTTGCAGTTAATCCTTTTTTGAAGCCTTCTACAATTTGTTTTCTTGTTTCATCTGATGCTGCTTTTAATGCTGCAATTGTATCTGCTTTTGCTTTTGCTTCTTCTGGACTATTAGTTTCTGCTTTTGCTAATTCTTTGACAGCCTCTTCTAATGCTTTATCATAATTTGCTAAGAACTCGTCTTGTGCTGCTTTTTCTTTTGCTGCCACTTCTTTATCTTCTTCTGCTGCTTTTTCATTTGCTTTATCAATTAATGTTTCAGCTTGTTTTGCAGTTAATCCTTTTTCGAAGCCATCTACGATTTGTTTTCTTGTTGCGTCTGATGCTGCTTTTAATGCTGCAATTGTGTCAGCTTTTGCTTTTGCTTCTTCTGGACTATTAGTTTCAGCTTTTTCTAATTCTTTAACAGCCTCTTCTAATGCTTTATCATAATTTGCTAAGAACTCGTCTTGTGCTGCTTTTGCTTCAGCTTCTGCTTTTGCTTCTTCAGCAGCTTTCTTATTTGCATCATCAATTGCTTTTTCAGCTTCTTCTACAGTTAAACCATTTTTGAAACCATCCTCAATTTCTTTTTTCTGTTTAGCTGCTTCTTCTTTTAAATTTGTAATGGCAGCTTCAACTTTTTTTGCTAATTCTGGATCATTTTGAGTATCTGCTTTTTTTAATTCTGCGATTGCATCTTCTAAAGCTTTATCAAAATTTGCTAAAACTTCATCTTGTTTTTGTTTTTCT
Source organism: uncultured Granulicatella sp. (assembly GCF_963545075.1). Classification (GTDB taxonomy): domain Bacteria; phylum Bacillota; class Bacilli; order Lactobacillales; family Aerococcaceae; genus Granulicatella. The sequence continues at coordinate 2,603 of NZ_CAUUHX010000025.1, read as the reverse complement.
TCAGCACTTGTTTTTGTAGTTGCTGCATACACGCTAGGTGATAATTGAGTTAGTACTGCTGTTGATAATAATGTAGCTGTTGCTAAACCTGTAATAAGGAATTTGTTTTTCATTTAAAAACCTCCAAAATTTAAATTTTATCATTATTCTATAGAGATTACAACTTTCTAGCTATAGACTAAATCTTATTCATTTATATTAATTTTTAAATTACTTAGCTTTTGACTTCACATACTCAATAATCTTATTTGGCGTATCAATCTCTTCATAAGTCACTTCAGTAGGAGCAACTTCAAGTCCAAATTCTTCTAATCGAACCAACAACTCTACAAACGCTAATGAATCCATAAGCCCTTCTTCTTTTAAATTAATGTCCTTATCTTCATAAACAACTTCATCTTCGCAAATTTCTTCTAAAATGCTTAAAATTCTCTCTTCCATATTGTTCTCCGTTCTAATTTTCTAATCGATTTAAAATATAGCTTACTTCTAGTTCTACTCCAATCGGCAATACTGCTTCATCAATATCAAATTTTTCATGATGATGTCCATACGCTGTTTCTTCTCCCGATTGACTTCCTAATAATCCATAAACTCCTGGCTTATCGACTAAGTAATCTGCAAAATCATCTGCTCCCATTGATAATTCATATTTAGTAATTATATGATCGATAGAATCTACTGACTGAGCAACTGTTTGGAATCTCTCTGCTAATTCAGGTGTATTAATGACTGGAGCAGCTGCATCATACCACTCTAACTCTGCCTCACAACGGTGAGTTGCTGCAATTCCTTGAGCAATACGTGTTACTGCTTCTTTTAAATGAGCTCTTGTTGTATGACTAAATGCACGAATCGTTCCTTCTAATAAAGCATCATTTGCTACGATATTATAGCGAGTTCCAGCTTGTAGTTTTCCAACCCCTACAACTGCACGATCACCTGGTTCTACTTCACGGCTTACAATTGTTTGCAAGGCTACAACAATTTCACTTGCTGTCACTAATGCATCATGAGCTAAGTGAGGACGACCTACGTGCGCACTTTTTCCGGTTACTTTAATTTTGAAAATATCGCACGAAGCATTCACTGGTCCACCTTGAACTGCAAAAGTACCTACTGGTAATCCTGAATTTACATGGATGGCAAAACTTTCATCAATATGATCAATTTTTCCTGAAGCTACAAATTGTTTAGCACCTGCTCCAATTTCTTCAGCTGGTTGGAAGGCAATGTACACTGTTCCAGCGAATGTATCTTTTAATTCATTTAATACTTTAGCAGCCCCTAATCCCATTGCTGTGTGAGCATCATGCCCGCAAGCGTGGTTTAAGCCTTCATTTTTAGAAGAATAAGGTTTATTCGTACAATCTGGCAGTTCTAAGGCATCAATATCTGCACGAAGAAGAATGGTTTTTCCTTCGCCTTTTCCTCCTTTAATAATCGCTAATGTTCCAGTGTCCGCAATTTTTTCAAACGGAATTTTTAATGTTGTTAATTCCTCTTGAATTTTTTCAGCTGTTTTATATTCTTTCAAGCTTGATTCTGGATTTTCATGAAAATATCTTCTTAATGTTACTAACTCTTCTGTTAAAGCTTGTGCTTTCTCTTTAATTTGGCTCATTAAATTTCCTTCTTTCTATTGTAATAAAGAGGCATGACTAGCATGCCTCTTTGGAGATGAATGATGATTAAAATGATTAATTCTTATGAATTATTTTAAAGAAGCTTTTTCCCAAACTGGTACGTTTGCACCTTTTGAAACTTCTTCAATTTTCTTAGCTGTTTCTGGTGATTGGTAGTATTTAACGATTGTTTTGTAAACTTCGTTATTTTCGTTACCTTCTTTTGCAGCAATAACATTGTAGTATGGTTGAGAAGAATCTGTGATTTCTTCGATAAAGATTGAATCTTTTGTTGGTTGGAATCCTGCTTCAACTGCGAAACCATTGTTGATTAATGAAGCTGCTACATCGTCTAAAGCACGAGCTGTTTGTCCAGCTGGTAATTCTTTAATTTCAATTTTCTTAGGATTTTCTACGATGTCATCTTTAGTCGCTAATGTGTTGTTTACATCTTTTAATTTAATTACGCCAGCTGCGTGTAGTAAGCGTAATGCACGAGAGTTGTTAGAAGTATCTTCTGGGATTGCGATAGTATCGCCTTCTTTTAACTCGCTAACGTTTTTAATTTTTTTAGAGTACACACCCATTGGAGCAATTACTGTATATCCAATTGGTTTGATGTGAGTGTTTTGTTCTTTGTTAAAACGTTCTAAGTAAATAATTGTTTGGAATGAGTTTAAGTCAACATCACCATTTTCTAAAGCTTGGTTTGGTTGAACATAGTCAGTAAATTCTACTAATTCAACATTGATGTTTTCTTTTTCTTTTAAGCGTTTAATAACGTCATCCCATACATCATGGTTCCCTGCGTTAACCCCTACTTTAACTGTTTTTGCTTCTTTTTTAGCATCTGCTGCTTGGTTTGAGTTTGAAGAAGTTTGAGCTCCTTGTCCACATGCTGCTAATGTTAATCCTGCTAATGCTGTTACAAATAATTTTTTAATGTTCATCTATAAATTCCTCTTTTCTTTGTGTTTA
>NZ_CAUUHX010000024.1:0-25483 GCF_963545075.1 uncultured Granulicatella sp. | reverse complement strand
TAGGCTCGAATTTTAGGCATGAGACTCGCCTTGCGAGGCTGCTGCCGTCTTCAGCTACTATTTCAAGAAGTCCTTTCTATAAACGCAAAAAAGAGCCGAGACAACTCGACTCTTTTCTTATTGTTAAAATTATAGAGAAGCTACGTCTACTTTAACACCAGGGCCAAAAGTAGTAGTTACAGAAACGTTACGTACGTATTGACCTTTAACTGTAGCAGGTTTGATACGTAATAATGTTTCGTGAATTGTTTTGAAGTTTTCTACTAATTTTTCGTTTTCGAATGAAACTTTACCGATTGGAACGTGGATGTTACCAGCTTTGTCAACACGGTAAGTTACTTTACCAGCTTTGATTTCTTCAACAGCTTTAGTTACGTCCATTGTAACAGTACCTGTTTTAGGGTTTGGCATTAAACCTTTAGGTCCTAATACACGACCTAAACGACCAACTTCACCCATCATGTCAGGTGTAGCTACGATAACGTCAAACTCAAACCATCCACCTTGGATTTTTTGAGCTAATTCGCTATCACCAACGTAGTCTGCGCCAGCTGCTTCAGCTTCTTTAGCTTTTTCACCTTTTGCGAATACTAATACACGTTGAGTTTTACCAGTTCCGTTTGGAAGAACTACTGCTCCACGTAATTGTTGGTCAGCTTTCTTTGGATCTAATCCTAAACGATATGCAACTTCTACAGATGCATCAAATTTAGCGAAGTCTGTTTCTTTTGCTAATGCGATTGCTTCTTGAACTGAATAAGCTTTTGAAGAATCGATTTTTTTAGCGGCTTCTAAATATTTTTTGCTTTTCTTTGCCATTGTATAATTTCCTCCTAATGTGTGGTTTTAACGGTTCTACCTCCCACAAAGTCCATGAGTGAAACACTCGTGTTAGGGACTTTTGGAAGCTGCATGTTTGTTAGCCTTCTACTACAAATCCCATTGAACGGGCTGTACCTTCGACCATGCGCATTGCAGCTTCAACATCTGCTGCATTTAAGTCAGGTGCTTTTAATTCAGCAATTTCTCTAACTTGATCACGAGTTACAGTAGCAACTTTTTTCTTGTTTGGTTCGCCTGAACCTTTTTCTACTTTAGCAGCTTTCTTTAATAATACTGCTGCTGGTGGTGTTTTACAGATGAAGTCGAATGAACGGTCTTCATATACTGAAATCACTACCGGAATGATTAAACCAGCTTGATCTGCTGTACGAGCGTTGAACTCTTTACAGAAGCCCATGATGTTAACTTGTGCTTGACCTAAAGCTGGACCTACTGGTGGAGCTGGTGTAGCTTTACCTGCAGGAATTTGTAATTTAACTAGTTTTACAACTTTTTTAGCCACGAGACATTACCTCCTTGATTGTTTCGCGCGTGGTTTAAATGGAGATGAAGATTTCTCCTCCCACGTTTTGTTCCAGTGCATACAAATGCACCTTGATATTCTAGCAAGAATTCTTGTGAAATGCAAGCTATTTTGCAACTTTTTCGCAACAAATTAATGATGATCTCTGAAATAACATACTTTAAGGTCAATAAATCGTTGTAAATCCCTTAACAACTGGAATAATGTTGCACGATATTCAAATTCATCTCTCGTTTTTGGTAAATCTAAGTTTCTAAATTCATCAATATAATCTTGAATTTCATCCATTAAGGAGACTCCTGTATTCGTTAGATGTAATTGTTCTCCTGTTGAATGGAACATTTCTGCTAACAAATCAGCTTCTCTAGCAGGGCAATGGAAATCATTTAAATTTTTCGCCATCACTTCTAGTAATTGCAATTGTTCCGCACGCATTTCAAAATAGCATAAATCCTTATTAAATTGACTAAATAATTGATTTTCACTCTCGATATACAATAATTTTTGTGCTTCAGTTAATGTGGCTTTTGCTTCTAAAATTAATTTTGCATCATTTGTTCCGTTACCTTCTCTTAAAAACGAAGCCATTAGACACAAAATCTCTCGAAGTTTTGATTCAATTTCTTCTCGTTTCTTTTCAATCTCTTGTTGATAGCTTGGCATATACCAGTTTACTAAAATCGCTACTCCAGCCCCGATAAATAAAATTAATGCTTCATTGAGTAATAAATTAGGAGTAATTTCTTTACTTAACCAAACATGAATAGCTAATACCGAACTTGGCGCAATTCCTACTTCTACTTTAAATAAGAATGCTAATGGAATGAAAATTAACAAATACAGTCCAAATCCAACGGTTGAATGTCCAAGTAATAAAAATACGCACACTGCTATTGTTAATGCTAGAGACATCGAAATAATTCTTTTCCAAGCAATTACAATCGAAGACTTTCTTGTATCTACCACACTCAGTATCGCAATAATGGATGCAACAGAAGCTGAAGACAACCCTAATGCTTGTGCCACTAACAACGCTCCAAATGCTGCTAATACCATTTTAATTCCTTTTAATACCATTTATTTTCCCCTTTCTATTCTTAACAACTCTTCTTTTCTATGAACTCCACCCGCATATCCGGTTAATGCACCATTTTTCCCTAGCACTCGATGACATGGAATAAGAATACTAATTGGATTTTTTCCAACAGCTTGCCCTACTGCTTGAGCAGAAAAAGTTTCAACTCCTTTTTCTTTTGCGATTCTCTGCGCAATTTCTCCATAAGTCATCGTTTCTCCATAAGGAATTTCTTGCAATATTTGCCAAACTCTTTGCTGAAAACTTGTACCTTTTGGCTGTAACGGAATCGTTATCGAAGTTTGTTTTCCAGAAAAATAACTTTCTAACCAACTTTCAACTTGCCTAAAAATCGGCAAATCTTTTTTTATCTCAAGATTACTAATTTCCTTAGCATCATTCACTTGCCCTACAAACCATAATCCTATTAAAGACTCGCCATCACTTCTTAAACGAACTTCTCCTAGAGGTGAATGCAATCTACTTTCAAACACTTCTCAACCTCCCATCCCTCAGAATAAAATTAGTATACTCCATTTACTTACAAAAAAAGAAGTGGTATGTTTGTATCAATAATATTTTTAAGGAGTTCTTATGATTTTACACCAAGCCTACTTACACATTTTCGATAAAAATAGCGGAAACTTACTGTTATCCCAAAAAGAATTACCTTTATCGAATCCCTATATTACAGAATATTTTACAAAAATAATTGAAAAAACATTGAAAAGCGACCCTCGTCATGGTGTCTTACCTCCAGAAGAACCACTTCTTGGATTTTTAGCAGACGACAGTATTCCTTTTATTGAAAAAACACAACAACTAGCTCATAAATTATATGAAATCATCGCACCAGCAGAAGATATTCCTGCTGCTGATTATGTATTCGCATCAGGTATTAATGATCAAGGCGGAAATTTCTTTGCGATTTTACGTTTAGACTACAGCTCTAAATATACACATTTTTTAGATTATGAAGATGATCAAGTATTAAATACAGTGCTACAAAATCATGCGATTTTACCAAATCCTTCTCAAAAATTATCTGAAGCATTCATTGTAGATACAAGTAATGGACAATATCAATTAATCGAACGAAAATATATTGTAGAAGGTAAAAAAATTCCGTATTTTTCTGAGCAGTTTTTAGAAATTACTCCTCCAACAAGTACGCAGGAACAAATCAAAGAAATTAAAAAGACCGTCACTCATGTTGCTAAAAAATACGATGAAGAAAATTATTTGGCTCTTGCAACGACTCAACAAGCCATCTTAACACAATTAGAAGAAAGTGATGAGATTGATGCAGGAATTATTTTCGATACAGTCTTCAAAGATAAACCACTCGCAAAAGAAGCAGCTTACCAAGCCATTGCGACTGAAAAAATTCCAGAAAAAATTCCTGTTACAAATGTGCCAAAATACGAGAAGAAATATAGTAAACAAAAATTCAAACTCGATAATGGAATTGAAATTACTATTCCAAGTGACATTTATGAAAACAAAGAAATGGTGGAGTTTATCAACAATCCAGATGGATCGATTTCTGTATTAATTAAAAATATTGACTCAATTATGAATCGATTCAATGCATAAAAAAGCGAAATGAAGTTCTGCTTCATTTCGCTTTTTTCTTCGTTAAGGTTTTCTTTTCGTTAATCCTACACCCATTAACTCATAGAATTAGTGATACGTACGAACCATTTGATCGTCTGTTTGATTGATATCAATCATAATACGGTCATTTGCTAATCCAGCCATATCTTTTTTGTTAAAGTCTGAAACATCTTTTGATAAACGTTTCATAGAAATAACTTCCCCTTGTTTATTTGCTAAAACAAGTAAATTATAGCCATTTTCAGCACTTTGTCCTAACAAGAATTTGTAACCTGGACGTAATGTACCTTCATTAGGATTTTGTAATACATAAAGTTTATTATTCACAATTGTAAAGTGACCTAAAATTGATAAACGTGGAGTGAAATGATCAATAACTACGTTATTATTTTTCACACTAATTGTTGAAGTAATTGACATTTCTGGTAATTTTTCTACACGTTTTCCATTTTCACCAAAGTAGAAACGATTCATAAATTGTTGTAATCCTTTAACAACTGAATTAGGATCAATCATTCCACCAGGTTCTTGATGGTCTACTAATGTATCTAATAAGTCATAACCTGCTTTTCCTAAGTGAGCATTACTTTCTACAAACCATTCATTTTGTGCAATATAGACACCATCTTGTGATTTATGAAGTAAGTATTCATCGCCACCCATGCGATAAATTTCTGACACTAGGTGATAAGGAGTATCTGTTAACATATAGCCATCTTTTCCAATAACATATGAACGACCATCGTTTGCTTTCACCGGTTGATCTGCTACCATTGAACCATTTGATTCAAAATAAGACCATTTATCTCCTACTTTTGTCCAACCTGTTTGCATATCTCCTTGGTCAGATAAATAGTACCATGTATTTCCTTCTTGATACCAACCTGTACGCATTGCGCCGTCTCCATTTAGAGAGTACCATGCTCCGCCAGTGAATACCCAGCCAGTTTGCATCACACCATTATTATCAAAGAAATACCATGTGCCTTTATCTTTAGCCCAGCCATCTTTTACTAATTTACCTTCTTGGTATAAATTCCATTGGTTGCCACTTTGAACCCAACCATCATTTGTTGCAGCAAATACTTGACTACTTGCTAATGCTGCTACTAAAGCTGTAGAAGCTAATAAACTACCAAACCATTTCTTTTTCATCTTTCATCTCTCCCCTTCGTTATTGGTACTTTATCCAAAGAAATTCTACAAAAATCTCTCTACACTTATTCTACTCCTCTTTTAGTTAGGAAAGATGTTTTTTTCACATTCTTAACATTCCTTTAATTTTTTTGTAACAAAAAAGACTCTTCTTTGTAACAGTTGCTAAACGTAACGATAACTATGCTACAACAGAAAAGTCTTTCTTCTTTTATAATGGTTTCTTCAACGGAATTCCAGGTTTTCTAGGATATTTATTTGGCGTTTCTTTTGTTTTTAAGATGGTTACAACATGACGATTTCCACCTTCATACGGTAAATCAAATGACACATCGCCTTCTACTTTTCCACCTAAAATGGCAATCGCTTTTTTCGCTTCTTCTAACTCCACTTCTGTATGAGCAGCTTTCAATGCTAAAAAGTATCCTTGTTTCTTCACTAATGGCATACAAAATTCGCTGAGTACACTTAATTTCGCTACCGCTCTAGCTGTTACAACATCATAAGATGCTCTGAAAGCTTTATTTTGCCCAAAAGTTTCTGCACGATCATGAAAGCATTGCACATCTGTTAATCCTAATGTTTCCACTAAAGTATTTAAAAATGTAATTCGTTTATTGAGCGAATCCACAATCGTCACTTTTAAATCAGGAAATACAATTTTCAATGGAATACTTGGAAATCCTGCTCCAGCTCCAACATCACACAATGTTTGATTCGATAACTCATGATGAAATCCTAACGCTAAAGAATCATAGAAATGTTTCAAATACACTCCTTCTTCATCAGTAATTGCCGTTAAATTCATCTTCTCATTCCACTCCACCAATAATTGAAAATATTGATGAAATTGTTCTTTTTGTACCTCTGTTAACGTAATGCCATGAACTTCTTGGAGTCTTTGATAAAATTCTTCTGGTTTCATACAATCCTCCTATTCTTGAACTTTCGCAATTTTTCCTTGTTCGATATACACCATTAAAATCGATACATCGGCAGGATTTACCCCACTAATACGACTTGCTTGCGCAATCGTTTCTGGTTGAATTAATTTCAAACGTTGACGAGCTTCTGTCGCAAGTCCATTAATGGCATCATAATCAATATTCGATGGAATACGTTTTGCTTCCATACGTTTTAATTTTTCTACTTTTTCAATCGCTTTGGCAATATAACCTTCATATTTCACAGAAATTTCTACTTGTTCTTTTACTTCACGAGAAACAGCTACCTCTTCTTCTGCAAAGCCAATTAAGTCATCATAAGATAACTCTGGACGTTTTAATAAATCACTTAATAAAATACCGTCTTTTAATTCTGCAGATTCTTTTTCAGCTAAGAACGATTGCAATTGTTCAGTTGGTTTCAAACGGATGGATTGGATACGTTTAATTTCTGCTTGAATGGCTGCTTGTTTTTCTTGGAATGCTGCATAACGTTCATCTGAAATTAAGCCTAGTTCACGACCTTTTTCTGTTAAACGTAAATCTGCATTATCATGACGTAATAATAAACGATATTCTGCACGAGAAGTTAATAGACGATACGGTTCTGTCGTTCCTTTTGTAACTAAATCATCTACTAATACTCCAATATACGCATCACTACGACCTAAAATAAATGGTTCTTCACCACGGATTTTACGAACAGCGTTAATCCCAGCATAAAGTCCTTGACCGGCAGCTTCTTCATATCCACTTGTTCCATTCATTTGTCCAGCCGTAAATAAATTCTCCACAATTTTTGTTTCAAATGTATTTTTTAATTGGTGAGGAATCACTACATCATACTCAATGGCATAACCAGTTCTCATCATTTCAGCTTTTTCCAAGCCTTCTACCGTATGAATCATTTGAATTTGAACATCTTCTGGTAGAGAAGTCGATAATCCTTGAATATACACTTCTTCCGTATTTTCCCCTTCTGGTTCTAGGAAAATTTGGTGACGAGGTTTGTCGCTGAAACGAACGATTTTATCTTCAATAGATGGGCAATAACGAGCTCCTACTCCTTCTACAATTCCTGTAAACATTGGTGCACGATGCAAGTTCTCACGAATTTTTTCATGAGTTCCTTCATTTGTATAAGTCAACCAACATGGAATTTGATCATAGCGATAGTCTTCATCTTTAGAAGTGAAACTAAATAAGTTTGGAGTTTCATCTCCAGGTTGGATTTCTGTCTTGCTATAATCAATCGAAGAACTCTTAATTCTTGGAGGAGTCCCTGTTTTAAAACGAGCTAATTCAAATCCTAATTCTAATAAGTTTTCTGATAATTTAATTGAAGGCTGAGAATTATTAGCTCCAGAAGAATATTTCAAATCTCCGATAATAATTTGCCCACGAGAAGATGTTCCCGCTGTTAAAACAACTGCTTTTGAACGGTAAATTGCACCCGTATGAGATACAACCCCTTTACAAACACCATCTTCAACAATTAAACGTTCCGCAATCCCTTGTTTTAAATCAAGATTTTCTTGTTGTTCAATTGTTTTTTTCATTTCTTGCGCATATAAATGTTTATCTGCTTGCGCACGTAACGCACGTACTGCAGGACCTTTCCCTGTATTTAACATACGCATTTGAATATATGTTTTATCGATATTTCTACCCATTTCTCCGCCTAGCGCATCAATTTCACGCACAACGACTCCTTTTGCTGGGCCTCCAACAGACGGATTACAAGGCATAAATGCCACCATTTCCAAATTCATTGTTAATAATAATGTTTTAGCACCCATACGAGCACTTGCTAGTGCAGCTTCACTTCCAGCGTGACCCGCACCTACTACGATAACATCATAGTTACCAGCTTCATAAGTTGTTACCATACTTCCTCCTACTTTCTATTGTTCATTCGTTGTATAAAATTCCACTTGATGGCGAATATATTCACCATTTTCATATATAAATTTAGCCGAGAAAAATGGACGATTCTCTAATAGCCAACTCACAAAAATTAAATCGCCTTGCCAAGTTGGTTTCGTCAATACTTGATTATAAGGAACCCACTCCAAAGTCCCTTCAGGAGAGTCGATTAATTCCCCGGAAAATTCTGTTACTCGAAACACATACGTATACCAATCATGGTCGGGAGTAAATTCAGGAAAAGTAATAATTCCTTTTAACGCCATTTGATGAACTTTCAAACCTGTTTCTTCAAAAATCTCACGAACAGCACACTCTTCTGGAGATTCACCCGCTTCAATTTTACCACCTACTCCGATGTATTTACCTTCATGTACATCATTTGGTTTCTTATTGCGCTTTAGTAATAACAGTTCTTTTCCATTATCGATATAGCAAATTGTTGCTAGTTTTGTCATTCGAAACTCCCTTTCTCCAATAGTGGCTTTTTCTTATTTTCCTAAACAGAATTGGCTAAATAATTGAGTTAGAAGTTCATCTTGGACGCTATCTCCTGTGATTTCTCCTAATAAATCCCATGCTCGTGTAAAATCAATTTGAATTAAATCGACCGGCATTTCCATTTCAATTCCATTTTGCACTTCGACTAATGCCTGTTCTGCTTTTTCTAATAAAGCAATATGACGAGTATTTGATAAATAAGTCGCATCTCGTTCATTCATTTGTCCTTGGAAGAAATATCCCGCAATTTTTTCTTCTAATTGATTGATTCCTTCTTTATTCAACATAGAAGTTGTGACAATTTCTTCTTCATTAGCATAAGGAGCGATATCCTCTGTTGAAAGTTTTGAAGGCAAATCTGTTTTATTAAATAAAATAATTCGTTTCATTCCTTTTGTCGTTTCTAATAAACGAACATCTTCCTCTTGTAATGTTTCACTTTGATTTAATAATAACAAGACAAAATCCGCTTCTTTTAATGCTTTACGACTACGTTCTACCCCAATTTTTTCTACAACATCATCCGTTTCACGAATTCCTGCTGTATCGATTAATTGTAAAGGCACGCCACGGACATTGACATATTCTTCAATCGTATCCCTTGTTGTACCTGCAATATCCGTTACAATGGCTTTTTCTTCTCTTAATAGCACATTCAATAAACTAGATTTCCCAACATTCGGGCGACCTACGATGGCTGTTTTTAAACCATCTCGTAAAATCTTCCCTTGGCTAGCTGTATTTAACAAAGCACGAATCCCTTGCAATACTTGTTGCGTCTTTTCTCGTAATAATTGCAAGGTCATTTCTTCTACATCATCGTATTCTGGATAATCAATATTTACTTCCACTTGCGCTAATGTATTTAAAATTTCTTGACGTAAATTTTGAATTAAATGCGATAATTGACCATCTAATTGACGCATCGCTAATTGCATCGATTTATCCGTTTTCGCTCGAATTAAATCCATCACTGCTTCTGCTTGAGACAAATCAATACGTCCATTTAAAAAGGCACGTTTCGTAAATTCTCCTGGCTCCGCTAATCTTGCTCCCATTCGTAACACTAATTGCAGCACACGATTAATCGCCACAATCCCTCCATGACAATTAATTTCCACAATATCTTCTCGTGTAAATGTTTTTGGAGCTCTTAAGACACTTACCATGACTTCATCATAGATTTCCCCAGATTTAGGGTCGACGATATGACCATAATGAATCGTATGTGTCTTTTGCTCTTCTAATTGTTTAGTACCACATTGATAAATCGAACTTGCGATTGAAATCGCCAAATCTCCACTAATTCTGACAATCCCAATAGCCCCTTCACCAGGTGCTGTTGAAATCGCAGCAATCGTATCAAATTCTGTTTGCATACTGATATCCTTTCTTGGCTTCATTGCACAAAAAAAGTGCACACTCCACCCCTTATTCATAAAAGAGTGGCTCGCACTTTGACTGCTTACCTATATTTCAGTGATATTATACAATACTTTTCTAACAAGCGCTAGTAGGAGGAATGGTTAGAAGACTATTTTCGTTTTTTCTCTTTTATGTGCAACACGAATTGCATAAGCGTCTAATAATATTCGACTAATAATTTGCAAAGGAAGACGGGAACGTACCTCATACTCAGGAAAATAAGAATCTTCCGATTTAAATCCTACAAAAGTAATATCACTTAATCTTGCAAGAGGACTTGTTCCATTTGCTGTAATAACAATTATAGGGACTTCATTTTTATGACAAACCTTCGCTGCCTCTACTAACTCTTCTGTATGCCCATTTAAAGAAACGATAATAGCTAAATCTTGTTCATTCAATCGGTGACTAATCGTTTTAATAATATTAGGATCTACATATTGCTCACAGGTTCTTTCTAACAAATGAAATTTAATCTCCATTTCACTAGCTATCATTTCACTTAATCCTCTAGAAAATATAAACACTTTCCTTGCACCAAAGATTGCTTGCATAGCATCTTCTATCGTCTTACTATCCAGTTGCTCTATCGTTTTCCTTACTTCTTGCTCATTCTTATCAACAACATCTTGAATTTTTTTATCAACAATTTCTAAACTATTAAACGTTGGAAATTCCTTATTAGATAGTTGATATTGTTTTTTCAAATCATACTTAAAACTTGTAAATCCATCATAACCTAACTTTTTCATTGTACGCACTATTGATGCTGTAGAAACATTAGCTTCTTCACTCAACTTAACAATTGATATTGATGGTATTAATTCTAAATGCTCTTCAATATATTTAAGAAGATATTTTTCAGTATTAGTAAGCCCCTGCGTATTAAACATGATAACTCTCCCATTCTGTAAAGTTTTACTAATATAAATACCTATTCAGAAAACTTTTACAAAGTTATTTATGTAATAATAAGTATAACAAAAAAATAAAAGGAGGTGAACATATGATTTATACATGTACCATGAATTTAGCTATTGATTTGTATATCAAAACACTCCAAATGAAAGCATCTGAAGTAAATAGAACTGAAGAAGCAGTTTACATGCCTAATGGAAAGGGCGTTAATGTAAGCTTTATACTGAAAGAACTAGGAATTGATAGTGTCGCAACAGGATTCAAAGCAGGGTTTACAGGAGAATTTATTGAAAGTGAACTACATAAAGCAGGAATCAAAACTGATTTTGTATCAGTAAATGGTATTACACGAATTAATGTTTTTGCTCACGTAGTAGCGAATAACGAAGAATTTAAACTAGTAAATCAAGGCCCTACTGTCACTGAAAAAGAAGAGTTACAATTACTTTCAATTATTGATACTTTATCTTCTGAAGATATGTTATTCGTTTCAGGAAGCCATCCTTCAGGAATATCAAAAAGCACTTACGAAAAAATTGCCAAATCATCTCAACAAAAGGGATTCAAACTAATACTCGATACTTCTGCAAGTTTTGTACCTGAATTATTAAAATTCCATCCTTATCTGATTAAGCCAAACGATGAAGAACTAGCTAGTTGGTTTGGACTGAAAGATGTATCTTTAGAACAAATTAAAGAATACGGAAATAAATTATTACAGCAAGGCGCACAAAATGTACTAGTTTCATTAGGAGCAAAAGGAGCAATTCTAATTACACCAACAGAAAATATACACGTTAACGCTCCAAAAGGAAATGTTGTAAATACTGCTTGTGCCGGAGATACATTACTTGCTACTTTTGTCGGTTGTCAAATCCAAGGGATGTCAAAAGAAGATTCTTTAATTAAAGCTGTTGCTGCTGGAACTTCTACAGCTTTCAGACCTGGATTAACAGATTTTTCAGATGTTCCAATATTGATAAAACAAATCAAACGCTTATACTAATAAGTAATAATAAAGGGGGAAAACAAAATGACAAAATATGATATTATTGCCGCTACTGGTTGCCCAACGGGAATTGCGCACACCTATATGGCTCAAGAAGCACTTGAACAAGCGGCCCAAAAAGTTGGACTAAACATTAAAGTTGAAACACATGGACAAATTGGGGTAGAAAATGAATTTACAGAAGAAGAAATCGCAAATGCAAAAGTAGTAATTATCGCAGCTGATAAAGATGTACAAGCTCATAGATTTGTTAACAAAAAAATTATTGACGTTTCTGTAGGGCAAGGAATTAAAAATGCAGATGAACTAATTGCTCAAGCATTACGAGGAGAAGGTATTGTGAAATACCCATCTGACGAACCTACTAAAAAAGTTGAATCTACGCAAACAACTACTGGTGGTAGCTCGATTGGACGAGAAATTTATAAACATTTGATGAATGGAGTTTCTCACATGTTACCATTCGTTGTTGGCGGTGGGGTATTGATTGCTGTATCGTTTGCACTATTTGGAATTTATTCTTTCGACCCAAACCACGCAACTTATAATCCTTTTTCTGCTCAATTAAAAGAAATTGGTGGACTAGCAATGGGATTAATGACACCAATTTTAGCTGCATACATTGCACAAAGTATTGGTAATAGACCTGCACTTGTTAGTGGTTTTGTAGCAGGCCTTATGGCTAGTAATGGTGGTGCCGGATTCCTAGGCGGAATTATTGGTGGTTTCTTCGCAGGATATTTAGTTGTACTTTTAGAAAAATTATTTAAAAAATTACCAAAAACACTAGACGGATTAAAAGCTATTTTCCTTTATCCGTTATTAGGAGTATTAATCACTGGGCTATTTATGAGTATTATTGTTAGTCCTATGGCAGAAATCAACCAAAACTTAATGGTATTCTTAAAAGGATTCCAAGATTCTAACCCAGTTCTTCTTGGTTTAGTAATTGGCTGTATGTGCGCATTTGATATGGGTGGCCCTGTGAATAAAGCTGCATATGTAACAGGTACAGTACTATTAGCAGAAGGAAACACTGCGTTTATGGCTGGTGTTAGTGCAGCTTGTATTGCACCTCCATTAATTACTACTGTAGCAGTTTTATTGTTCAAAGATCGTTTTGACGCAAATGAACGTAATGCTGGTTTAGTGAATTTCATTTTAGGATCTACTCATATTACTGAAGGTGCTATTCCTTTTGTTGCAAAAGATCCTCTACGTGCAATGCCATCAATGATGCTAGGTTCTTCAATTGCCGCTATTTTAACTTATTTATTTGGAGTACAAGTCCCTGCACCACACGGCGGATTTTTAGTACTTCCTGTAGTTACACATCCTTTATTGTGGGTAATAGCAATTGCAATAGGAGCAATTGTAGGTGGAGTTGTCTTAGGAGCAACTAGAAAACCTTTATCTAATTAATATACAATCCTATATTTTTATATTATTCTATACTATAAAAATAAAGTTAGGAGGAATTTTAAATTGATACATCAAAATGCAATTTTTTTCAATAGAGAATTAAATTCTCAAGATGAGGTTTTTCATTTCTTGTCAAAAAAATCAATCGAATTGGGTATTGCTACTAATGAAGAATCTGTTTACAAAGGATTTATTGAACGAGAACAGCAAGGTACTACTGGTATGATGGATGGTTTTGCAATCCCTCATACAAAATCAAAGGAAATATTAACACCTAGTATCATTATTGTTCGTTTAGAAAAAGGGTTAGATTGGAATAGCATGGATGGAAACCCTACTTCTTTCATTATTAGTTTATTAATTCCAGATAACGAAGCTGGAACTACTCATTTAAAAATATTAGCATCGATTGCACGTATGCTAATGAAAGCTGATATTAAAGAATCTTTACTTTTAGCAACTTCTGAACAAGAGATTGAAAATATTTTAAACAATTATCTTAAACAATAATTTAAGAAACTCTATTTTAAATTAAACTACTTCATATAAATACATTTTAATGTGGAATAAGAAATTGAACTACTTTCTTATTCCACATTTTTTCATCATCAATTTAATTCAAAGCTTTCTATTACTTTTCATTTACTCTTCTTCGACTTTTTTCACTTCCATATTGCCAATATTTGATAAAAAAGGTACAATTTACCTATCTATTACTAGGGGGTAAATCAATGTTAGAACATCCATTCAATCAAGTCGTTGAAAAAATTGCCGTTTCAGATATTCGTCAATTTGATGCAGAAGTTTCTCAAATTCCTGGAATCATCAAATTAACACTAGGTGAACCAAATTTCAACACACCAGAACATATTAAAGAGGCTGCTATTCAAGCAATTCGTGATAATCATTCCCACTATACTCCAAATGCTGGGATTCCTGAATTACGTAAAGCAACTGCAGAATACTATAACAAAAAATTCAATTTAAACTATACAGCAGAACAAGTCATCACTACTATCGGAGCTACTGAAGCCATTAACGCTAGCTTCCAAGCTATCTTGAACCCTGGAGATACAGTTATTGTTCCAACTCCAGTGTTTCCATTATATATGCCAATTACAATGGTTAACCAAGGAAACTTTATTACAGTAGACACTAGTGAAGATGGATTTATTTTAACTCCAGAAAAATTACGTGCTACAATCGAAGCACATCCAGAAAAAACTTTTAAAGCCGTTGTATTAGTATATCCAAGTAACCCAACAGGGGTAACTTATTCTAAAGAACAATTAGAAACTTTAAGCGTTGTCTTAAAAGAATATGGATTATGGGCATTATGTGATGAAGTTTACGCAGAATTAACTTATAGCGGAACTCACACTTCATTAGCTTCATTCTTACCAGATCAAACAATCGTGATTACAGGTTTATCTAAATCTCATGCCATGACTGGATGGAGAATTGGGTACATCCTTGGACCAGTTCCATTTATTAATGAAGTTGTTAAAACTCACCAATACATGGTTACTTCTCCAAGTAGCTCAAGCCAATACGGTGCTTTAGCTGCAATGTTACACGGACAAGGTGACTGCGATATTATGAAAGCAGAATACCAACAACGTCGTGACTATCTTGCAAAAGAATTACGTCGCTTAGACTTCGAAGTAGCAAGTCCTGATGGAGCTTTCTATCTATTTGCTAAAATTCCTGCAAAATGCGGAACAGATTCATGGGCATTCGTTCGTGATCTTGCAAAAAATGCTAAAGTAGCATTAATCCCTGGAGTTTCATTCGGACCTGGTGGAGAAGGATACGTTCGATTCAGTTACGCTGCTTCAATGGAAAACTTAACAGAAGTAGTCGCTCGTTTAGAAAAATATTTAGCATAATACAAAAGGCTGGGGTGAATCCCAGCCTTTTTACTTTTATCCTAAAGTTTGCACTTTCACACCATCAGGTGTTCCAATTAAAACTGTTTCTGTCATATTTGTAAATAGTCCTTGTTCCACAACTCCTGTTAGAGCTTTTAATTCTGCTCCAAATGTCACAGGATCTTTAATTGGGAATACATCTAAGTCAATAATATAGTTTTGACTATCTGTTAAATAACGTTCTCCGTTTTCTAATACTCGGAATTTTGGACGATAGCCTTTTGCTTCGAATTTTTTGAATAATTGTTCTGAACCATAAGGAATCACTTCTACTGGAAGTGGGAAGCGTCCTAAATAATCTACCATTTTAGATTCATCAACAATCCAAATAATACGTTTTGATTGTTCTGCAACAATTTTTTCAAATAGTAAGGCACCACCGCCCCCTTTAATTCCTGAAAAATCAGGAGCAATTTCATCTGCTCCATCAACTGTTACATCAATGAAATCTACTTCATCTACACTCTTCAATGGAATTCCTAGCTTCTCAGCTTGTTCTTTTGTACGTTTTGAAGTTGTTACACCAATAATGTCTAAGCCTTCTTCTTTTACACGTCTACCAATTTCTTCTACAAAATAATAAGCTGTAGAACCTGTTCCTAGACCTACTGTCATACCTGATTCAATATAAGTTGCGGCCTGTTTGCCGACCATCTCTTTCATGTTCACACGCATACCCTCCAATATGATTCAACTATTCTTATTATAGCATAAATTCTTTTACTCGTTTCAAATCTTCTTGTAATTGTTCATAGATTTGTCGCATTTCTTCAGCAGATAAACTTAATTCTACTTCAACCGTTTTTGTTTGTTTCTTTTCCTCTTCTTCTTGATAAAGAAAGACTTCTTCTTCATCCAATTGTGCTAGGTCAATTCCAATGACTTGAGAAGCCGTTATTAAAATATTTTCAGGAGCAATGACCCATGTCATTACATACTCGTCTTCTAGTTGCTCTAATAACACTGCTAATCTAGATTGTTCAAATTCTGAAGAATACTCTTCTCCTTTTTCTAATAAATTCTTCATCGCCACCAGACATTCTTCCAATTGTGCTACAGATAATAAGTTGATTACTTCTTGATAAGCTTTTTCTTGATGAGAAACTTGTAAGAAAAGATCTGTTTGAATGTTGTGAGTTTGAGGATGGATAGCTAAAAATTTTAATTCAAATATAAAATCCCCTTCTGAAATCTTCATGCGCTCACCTCTTTCTTCGTTTTATTGCCATATCTATAGTACAAGTTTCTCATTCTACTTTCAATCATTTCAAAGAAAAAAGGCTGGAGTTTCTCCAACCTTTTAACGTAATATTTCAATGACATCTTTATTCGCAGCAGATTTAGCAGGAAATACGCTAAATACAATTCCAATAAAGACAGATACTCCAACTGTTAACGCTACTGCTGTCCAGTCGGTATAAATTTTAAATGGTAGGAAATTCGAAATGAGCATCGCAAGCAACACCCCTGTTACATATCCGATAATCCCTCCAATAGAAGTAATTATAATTCCTTCTAATAAAAATTGTAATTGAATTGAACCTTTGGTAGCTCCCATTGCACGACGAATCCCGATTTCTTTTGTTCGTTCAGATACTGAAATATACATCATATTCATTACCCCAACACCTGCAATGAATAAAGAAATTCCAGCTACTGCTGAAACGAAATAAGTTAAGCCATCTAACACTTTTCCAATAATATCCATTTGAGCAGCTACGTCAATAAAGGTATATTTTCCTGAAGTGTGTTTTGACCCCACTTCATTCAAATGAGTTTCCACTTTTTTTGCTACATCTTTTGCTACATAACCTGGTTTGATAAATACTTTTAGTCCATTCACATTTTCTTCTTTTTTATGATAATGTTGATGAGTAGTAGCTGGAATATGTACGGCTTTATAAGGATCTGCACCACTAAAAATGGCTTGCAAAGTGTCTACTTTACTCGTTGGCTTCACTCCTTTAATATAGTACACTTCTCCATCAATCGTTACCCCATGCCCTAGCGCTTGTTTTGGACTAGCAAATAACAATTCCGCTAATGCTTCATCAATAATTGCTACTTTTTTATTCGCATCAATATCTACTTGAGAAATATTTTCTCCAACCGTCAACGACTCTTTTGTTGCAGATTTTTCTAACCCAAGTACAATATTTTCTGTCGATTTCTTTGTCGGAATCGAAACGCCATAAATAAAATTTTGTTCCTTTGTTTCGGGAATTTCTGTTCCTGAAACTCCTTCAATACTTTCCACACCAATACGGTCTTGTTTTGAAAAAGCTTTTTCTGCTCTTTGAACAGATTTTGGATTATCTGATTGATAGAAAAATTGTACACTAACTTTCCCATTGTCTTCACCAGCTAATCCTGAAACAGCCATTTTTTGGAATCCTTTCCCTAAACTCATAATCGTAATAACAGCTGCAATTCCGATAATAATTCCTAGCATCGTTAAAATGGTACGACGAGCATTTCCTTTTAAAGAATGCAGAGCGGATCCTAATAATACTCTAAATTTCATTTGGAATCCCCTCCTTTTGTTCATGAATCACTCCATCAATTACATGGATAACACGAGAACAATACTTCGTCAAAGTCGGATCATGTGTCACCATTACAATCGTTACTCCATCTTCACGATTTAAACGATATAAAATATCCATAATACTCGCAGAAGTTTTACTATCTAACGCTCCTGTTGGTTCGTCAGCAATGATGAATTTTGGACTATTCACTAATGCTCGAGCAATTGCCACTCTTTGTTTTTGTCCACCAGAAAGATGGCGAGGATATTTTTCTAACTTGTCTCCTAGTCCTACTTTTTCTAGCGCTTGTTTTACTTTTGTATGCGTTTGTCGAGGTGTTAACCCACGATATAATAAAGGCAGACGAACATTTTCTTCGACTGTTGCTTGTTCAATTAAGTTAAAATCTTGAAACACAAATCCAACGGTCGAATTACGAACTTTAGAAATTTGATTATCACTCAAATTAGAAACAGACTCGTCATTGAACGAATATTTTCCTTCATATTTAGAATCCAGGAATCCTAATATATTAATAAGAGTAGATTTCCCAGAACCCGAAGGTCCCATAATTCCAACAAATTCTCCTTGAGTAATACGGACACTCACATCATTTAGTACATGTAACTGCTCGTCTCCAACTTTATAATATTTATGAATATGTTCTAATTTAATCATGGGACTTCACCGACTCTTCCAATTGTGTAGAAGACACCGCTGCTCCATCTGTAATGTCTGAATCTGGATTTGCAATCACTTTATCTCCAATACTTAATCCTTCTTGAACAATCCATTGGAATCCTTTTTTCACACGTTTGATATTTTTACGTTTAGCTACCCCATTATCGTATAAATAAACATATTCTTGTTCTCCATCTTTTTGAATCGCTTGTTCTGTTAATACTAATCCTTTTTGAGGAATTTTTACTTGAACAGTAAAGCCATTCGGAAGAGAAATTTCTGGTTTTACAATCACATCATAACGAGCAACACCATGACCTCCACCACTAGAACCTGCACTTGGAGAAGCTGGCAATGTTGGCACTGGATTAGCCCCACTTCCTGACGGATCAGTTGAAACAAATGAAATCGTTCCTGCAATATCTCGATCTTGGGCTTTCACATATACCGTTACAGGAGTTCCTTTTTCAACAGATTCATAATCATATTCAGAAACAGTTGTTTTTACTTCGCTATCTTTACTTGTAATTTTAATGAAAGCTAATTGTACATTTGTTTTTCCTTCAGGGTTAATGCTAATAGTTCCGGCAATATCCGCTGTTACACTTGAACTTGTTTTTTTAGAAAGACGTTCGATTTTTGTGTTTACATCTTCAATATTATTGTTCATTTCACGAATCGCTTTTTGTGTTCCCTCAATTGCTTGATCAAAAGCTGTCGTATCCATAGCTCCTACATGAGTTGTTTGATTCGTAGCACCTTGCTGATTTTGAGTAGGAACTTCTTTTTCCACCTCTTGTTTTGCTTGAGCTTTACGATTCTTTTGCGTTTCTAATTCTTGATATAGATGATCACGTTCAGATACTAGTCGGCTTACTTGTCGATTTAAATCCGCAACTTCATCACTAATCGTTTCATTATCATATTCAAATAACACATCGCCTGCTTCTACTTCTTGACCATCTGTTACTTTTACTTGAGCGACTTGCCCTTTTTGAGGGTCGACATGATAGCTTTGCTCTTTAGCCGTTTCAATATTTCCATCTAATACTAAAGGCTCCTGTTCTGTTAACTCCATAATCGTATAATGGTGTTCTTCTTTCTTTTCTGGAGAGCGTAATTTTAAAAATCCTAATACGATAACGATAATAGCTCCTAATGCCATTACGCTAATCATGCTCCATTTTAACGTTTTACTCATTCATAACTCTCCTTAACATTTCGCTGCTTCTTGTTCCCATTTTTGATACGTTACATATAACCACGCTAATAAACCGGCAATAATCACTGGGATAACATAAGTAGCTACACTGAATTTTTGATGATTGAAAATATCATTAGCAATTTGCATTAAAATTGAAAAGACATGAATTCCAATCACATAAAAGAATAAATTCTTATCTGGTAATGCTTGAGCTTTAGCACTCTTTCCAATTTTGTGATATAAAATCGTTGCAAAAGTACATAAAATGAAGAACAATAGGAAAACTGCTACTCCGACTCCTGCTGTTTCAAAATTATGTTCTACACCCTGTTTTGCTAATTCCTCTTGTACACTTGGAACAAAAGTAGACGCTACTCCAATTAATACAAAGAGGTTCGCAAAAATCCCAATAATATTCCAAACTTTTAAACCGGTAGAGATTTTACTAACTAGTCCTGCATATTTTTCAACTTTTTGTGTATTCATGTTCCATTCCTCCTAACATTCGATTCACAACTTTTTATTTTTTTGATACTTCTTGTTCCCATTTTTGGTAGGTTACATATACCCATGCTAGCAATCCAGCAATAATGACTGGGACAATATATGCAGTAATATCAAATCCTGACGGACTAATAAATTGGCTCACCAATTGTATTACAATTGAAAATGCATGAATTCCAATTGCAAAATTTAATAAATTTTTATCTGGTAATTGTTGTTGTTTAGCACTTTTTCCAATTTTATTATATAAAATCGTTGAAAAAATACATAACAATAAATAGATTACAACGATTGCTCCGCTCAACCCAATCGTTTCCGTATTAAAAGCTGGATTCTTTAATTTTGCTAATTCTTCTTGAGTAGACGGCAATAATAAAAATACTAGTCCTGCTGTTGCAAAACCATTCCCAACAATTCCAATAATATTCCAAACTTTTAATCCCGTAGAAACTTTTCTTACAACCCCTGCATATTGTTCAACTTTTTGTGTATCCATGATACATTCCTCCTCAAAACTTTTAAAAAAAGAATAGGTTAGTTGCTCTTTTAGCTAACTATATACCCAGCATTCTTTTTTGTCAATATTTCTTTATTTTTTATTATGCTCATTATACACCAGTTGTTTCCGTTTTCATATAGGAATTTTTCTTATTTAATCATTCTTAAGGATCTATGATTTACAATAAAAAAACGCTCTTTCAAAAAGAACGTTTCCTTCACTCTATTCATCTTCTAATTCACAGACAAGCGCTTGATAGCCAGCAAGAGAGAGTTGATTTCCTTGTCCATTCATTTGTGCTGGAATATTGGCTAGTAACACTTTTCTTACCGGTGTTGATAAAGTTACCGTTTGAGGTTCTGCTTGATAATTGACTAATACAAGTACACGTTTTTCTCCACGACGCTCATAAGCAATCATATTTTTCACTTCTTCTAAAACAGGTATAAATTCCCCTTCACGAATGGTTGAGCCGTAAACTTCATCACGATATAAAGCTGTGAGTGCTCTATAATAATTCAAGATGGATTGTGGATTATCTTCCTGCGCTTCAACATTAATGTCTCTTTTCGGTTGTTTTGAAACAAGCCAAGCTTCTCCAGTTGTAAATCCTAACTTTTCTTCCCTATTCCATTGCATTGGAGTACGAGCATTATCACGACTATATTTTGAAATAGCCTTCAACGCTTCCTCATCTGTTAGCCCTGCCTCTTTAGCAACATGATATTCATTTAATGTATTAATATCATCAAACTCATCAATCGATTCGAAAATTTGATTTTCCATCCCAATCTCTTGTCCTTGATAAATAAATGGAATTCCTTTACGAAGTATTTGTACTGTCGCAAGAGCTTTTTTACTAATCTCTGTAACTTCTCCTTCAGGAATATAATGAGAAACTCCACGTGGCTCATCATGGTTTTCAATAATGGTTGATAATACACCAATGGAATCCGCACGACGATGCGCTTTGAAAATACTATCTTTTAATTCTTCAGCAGTTGGTAAATCATGGCTATACCAACCATTTCCCTTTTGCCCTAAAATCGTTTGTTTAAAATCAAAAATAGACGAGAATACTCCCTCTTCGCCAATAAAGAAATGTAATTCTTCATCCGTTTCATTAAATACTTCTCCTACTGTAAAAGCATTATAACGCTCAAATGTTTTTTCCTTCATTTCTTGTAAAAATGGTTCAATTGGCTGCGCATTTGCTAATGAATAACGAACAGGAACAAGTCCATTTTCTTGTTCAGATGGTAATGAACGCCATTCTAAATCCTTTTTAATATTAATAATGGCATCAATACGGAATCCTCCAATCCCTTTTTCTAACCACCAATTAATCATTGTATAAATTTCTTCTCGCACAACAGGATTTTGCCAATTTAAATCGGGTTGCCCTTTATGGAATGAGTGTAAATAATATTTATTCGTTCCAGGAACTCTATCCCACACACTACCCCCGAAATAAGTTTCCCAGTTATTTGGTTCTTTGTCACTTTCAATAAAATAGAAATAATCTGCATAAGGGCCATCTGGATCTGATAATGCTTTTTGAAACCATTCATGTTGATCAGAACAGTGGTTCACTACTAAATCCATAATAATTGAGATATCCCTTTTTTTTGCTTCAGTAATTAATTCTTCCATATCTTCCATTGTTCCAAACTGTGGATCAATCGCATAATAATCTGCAATATCATATCCTTGGTCTACAAACGGACTCTTATATACAGGAGACAACCATAAAATATCAATTCCCAAGCTTTGTAAGTAATCAAGTCTTTCGGTAATTCCTTTTAAATCTCCAATTCCATCTCCATTACTATCATTAAAACTTTTTGGATAAATTTGATAAGCTACTTTGCCTTTCCACCAATCTTTTTCCATCATTGGTAGCCTCCTTCACAATCGTTAATGACTTTATTCTGATACAATTCTCTCATACTGTCAAGCAACAAAAAAAGGTTCTATCATTTATAGAACCTTTTTTGTTTACCTCTATTCATTTAATCAATTATTTAGTTTTTTTCGATATTGATAATATTTATAAGCGTAGTCTGCACTGCGACCTAGAAAAACAATTCCTAAAACAACAAGCGACCTTTTATATAGAAACGTTAAAACAATCAGTACAACTGCAAGAACTCCCGTTATAATTGCATATGTTAAATTTTTCATCCTCAAATCTCTCTCATTCATCTTCTTTTTTCTGTTTGTCTTTAACATATCGATACGCATTAAATGCGCTAGAAATTCCAAATAAAGCAGCAACTAACGCATACCATTTATTATCGATCACTGCTAGTAATGCAAACGAAAGAGTACATAATGCATAAATAATGGTATTCCATAAATATAGAGGAATGTTTTTCATCTTCATGTCTCCTTATTTTAATTTATCATGTTCATACGTATGAACTAATTCTAAACCTTTAAACTTTTGCTGTCTTAATGCTTCATAAACAACAATTGCTGCTGTATTCGACAAGTTTAACGAACGAACATGAGTGTCATTCATCGGTAATCTTAAACAACTTTCTTCATGTTCACGCATAAATTCTTCCGGCAATCCTGTTGTTTCTTTTCCAAAAATGAAAAATTGTTCTTCATCCTTTGCCAAATCAACTTCATCATAAGTATGATTAGCAAATTTTGTAATTAAATAAATGGGACGATTGCCTAAATATTCCATAAAGGCTTCTAGCGAATCATGATACGTAATATCGACATCATTCCAATAGTCCAGACCTGCACGTTTTAAATGCTTATCATCTGTCGAAAATCCTAATTGCCCCACTAAATGTAGCGGTGAATTCGTTGCTGCACAAGTACGTGCAATATTTCCAGTATTCGCTGGAATTTGTGGTTCAAATAATACAATATGATTAATCGTCATAAGATCCCTCCTCAGGATTTTTTGGTAATTTTTCATGTAATGTTTGAATGGCTTCTTCTAATTCAACGACTAAATCTGTTTCTTCTTTCGTTGTCGCTTCAATTTTTCGAGCTTTTTCTAACATTTCTGTAAAATAATGAATCAGTTCTTCACTCGACTCACTAATAATCTCACTCACAGCCCAAGCTGCCGTTCCTTTCATGACAGGTCGCATATCTTCCTTCATCACTTTCAATAATAGAGGAACAGCCGTTTTATCACGGTAATTCGCTAGCGCAATGATCGCATTTCTCTGTATCGGCTTCTTCCCTCGCCACGAACCAGCCATCTTCCCAAATCGCTCTTTGAACTCCTTGTTCGAAATCGTCACTAATGGTTTTAACAATGGATGTGTTTCTTCCACAGACGGTTCCATTTCAGGATGTAAATGAAAATCTTTTCCTTTATTATATGGACAAACTTGCTGGCAAATATCACAACCATAAATAACATGCCCCATTTTTTTACGATATTCCTTCGGCATAAAGCCTTTCGTTTGTGTTTGATACGACAAACAACGTTGTGCATTCATTTTACCATTCCCTAACAAAGCATTGGTCGGACAAAAATCTACACAACGCGTACAATCTCCACAGCCATAATCAACTGGAGAGTCTACAGGAAATTCAATATTGGTAATTAATTCTCCTAAATAAACATAGGAACCAAATTCCTTTGTCACTAATAAACCATTTTTTCCAACAAAGCCTATTCCAGCTCGTTCAGCAACACGGACGTCGATTAACTCTCCCGTATCCACCATTGGTTTAAACGCAACATCTTCTTGATTTACTTCACTTTTAATATATTCAATTAAAGCTTCCATTCTTCTGGATAAAATAAAATGGTAATCTTCTCCCCAAGAAGCTCTCGCAAAAGCTCCACGACGCTCACCTTTTACACGTTCAGGCTTCTGGCTCGGCAAAGTCGGATATGCCAAAGCAATCGAAATAATTGTCTTAGGAGAATCAAAAATCTTCTCTGGGTAAATTCTCTCTTCTAAAATCGGATGCTCAAATCCTGTTGTATGTCCTAACTCTTTGGATTCTTGCATTCCTTGAGCTAAATGATCAAAGGGTGCTGCAGAAGCAAATCCGATTTTATCGATACCAAGTTCCTTACTTTTCTTTTGAATTTTTTCTTTTAATAAAGCTGTATCCATCGTTTCACTTCCTTTCACTTTCCTTAATTACTTTACCTATTGTAACTCATTTCCACCAAAAAAACGATAAAAAAAAACGCTAGCCTTCGGTGTCAATCACGGCGAAAGTTAACGTTAGTCTAGAGAGTCGATTATTTAGCAAATACTTACTAAATAAAGCGATGAATTTATCTTAACTTTTTTTTATAAAAAAATCAACATTTTTTACAAAAAAAGAATGAATTCCTTAGCGGAATCCATTCTTCGTTCATATTATAATCCAAAGTTAATGTATGTTGCTTGAGCTGCAACGCCTGCTGGGATTGTACGTGTTGAAATAACATTTACACCTTGTACGTTCATTTCAGAGATGAATACTGATCCATCTGCATTTACACGTTCAACGAATCCAACGTGACCATATACAGGGTCTGCTCCACCTACACCGCGTTGGAATACAATTGCTGTACCTGCACGAGGAGTTGAAGAAACACCGTAACCTGCTGCTGCAGCATTTGCTGGCCATTCAGCTGCATTTCCTAATCCTGTAGTTCTAATTGGAGAACCTAATTGAGCAAAACGGTTATACATATAGTAAGTACATTGTCCGAAGTAACCACCGTTTAAAGCTGCTACAAATGATGGGTCTGGAGCTGCAAATGAGCCACCTACCACGATATTTGCTGCTTTAGCTGG
>NZ_CAUUHX010000023.1:0-25917 GCF_963545075.1 uncultured Granulicatella sp. | reverse complement strand
AATTGAATTAGAAAAACAAGCATTAGCTTCAGAAGCGTAATGTTTATGTGTAAAAGTCATGATTACCCTTTAGACAGGTAGTCATGACTTTTTTATAGGAAATAATGCAAATGCATTGTCCCTGCTTTAGATTTAATTCGGTCGAATTCGACCGAATTAAAATGATGATTATTTAAACTTTCCCATAATCCTAGATATTCTATTGTATTTTAAGAAAATAGAAGATATAACTTAATCAATTCGTTTAAAACATAATAGTTACCATTTGAGATTTATGATAAACTAATTATAAGTAACAGAAAGGAAACTTATATATGGAAAATATCGGTACAATTACAAAAAACGTTAAAAAAATACTTTCAATCACTAGTGATGTTAGCAAGATATTCATTGATAATGAGAATTTCAAAAAACATTTAATAAAGAGAAACCATCAAAATATGATTTCTCATATACCTAAAATATCACAGTATTTAAAAAATCCTGATTATGTAGGTGTTAACCCAAGAGAAAAAGGTGTCAGTTTGGAGTATATTGTTCAAGTAGAGCCAAATATTCTTATAGCAGTTAAATTGGACAGTAAGAATGGTTACTTTTATGTGGCTACTATGCACGAAATTTCTCAATTAAAATTAACTCAGAGAATTCGCAACGGAAGATTACGAAAAGTTGACAAAAGATAATAAATAATTATAATAGAGGTATAGAAAGTATGAATTGAGGGTAGAAAGGTTCCTACCGCACCTCATAGAGGTACCTGAGATGACGAGGTTACTGAACGTCCAATTTATACTAACGATATTTTCCAAGAAGACACCGCAAGGTGTCTTTTTTTTGTCAGAATTCATATCAGATATACAGTAGTGATAAAATGACAACAAGACAAGAAGTAGTAGCTTATGCACGTAATTTAGGTAACATAGGAGTCGGAGTAGATGCTTATTGTGAGTTGTTATTCTTTTTTTGAGCGTTTATAATAAGGTGAATATATTAAAGGAGGAACACAGATGAGAATTATTTCTGGCGAATTTGGTGGAAGACATCTTCGAGCTGTTCCAGGAAAGAACACAAGACCAACAACTGATAAAATTAAAGAATCCTTATTTAATATTTTAGGAGGATATTTTGATGGCGGTGTGATGTTGGATATGTATGCAGGCAGTGGAGGAGTAGCGATTGAGGCTGTTTCTAGAGGGATGGACCATGCCTTTTTATTTGAAAATAATCGACAAGCAATTCAAACGATCGAACAAAATATTGAAATTACAAAGAGTCCAAATCAATTTACTTTATTGAAACAAAATGTGAAGCATGGATTAAAAACATTAGCCACAAGAGAAGACTTTAAACCTGTCTCTTTAGTATTTATGGATCCTCCGTATCGTCTGCAAGAAATTATCCATGATATTGAACAATTGGAAAAATTATCATTAGTAGCAGAAGATGCTGTAGTTGTCGCTGAAGTGGATAAAGCAGTACAATTACCAGAAAAAATTGGACGATTTACTCAATGGAAACGAGTTGAGTATGGAATTACAGCATTAATTTTCTTTGAATTTGAATAGGAGATTTGTATGGTAAAAGCAATTTACGCAGGAAGTTTTGATCCCATTACAAAGGGTCATCTTCATTTAATAGAGCGTGCAACAGTATTATTTGATGAAGTGATTGTGTTAATTTCTCATAATCATCAAAAGCAGTATACTTTAACAAAAGACGAGAGAGTTCAAACGGTGCAGAAAGCTGTGTCGAACTGGAAAAATATCCGAGTTGTTGTACAAGATGGAGGCTTAACGGTTGAAGCTGCGAAACAATTAGGAGCAACTGTTCTTTTACGTGGTGTTCGCAATAGTCAAGATTTAGAATTAGAAAAGACATTAGCGTATCATAATCATCGATTAGACGAGAATATTGAAACGGTCTTACTAATGAGTGAACCAGCCTATGAATATGTCAGTTCAACAATGGTGAAAGAATTAGCTAAATTTGGTGGAGAATTTGAGTCCTTTGTTCCAGAGTCTGTAGCAGAAATTTTGAAAAAATTATATGCAGGGCAAGAGTGTCAACAAATGAAGCTTCAAGAAAGAAGTGAAGAGGAATGAAGAAAATTTCTTTACGAACTATTGTTATAGCACTTGTAAGTTTATTGGTTCTAGGAATTATTGCATTTTATCCTTTACCTTATGTTTTAGAAATGCCAGGGAGTGCTGAAAAAGTAGAGGATTTTATTACAATAGGAGGAGTTAATGAGAAGAAGGAAGGGTCTTTTCGTGTGATGACGGTATTGTCACAACAAGCAACCCCTTTATTAGCACTTCAAACATTGCTTCCTCATGTTGAAATGATCCCAAAAGAAAAAGTGTATGGAACAACCCCTAGTAAGGAATATAATAAAATTCAGGAATATTATATGCAACAAGCTAGAAATGCAGCCATTTCAGTAGCGTATAAGGCAGCAGGAAAGTCAGTCGAAGAAGAATTTTTAGGTGTATATGTTATGACAGTCGTTCCTGAATCCGATTTTAAAGAGAAGATTCAAGTAGGAGATATTGTGACAAAAGTGGATGGGGAATCATTTTCATCCGCACAAGAAATGATTCAAGCGATTAGTTCTAAAAAAATTGGTGATCAGGTTACGATTGAAATAAATCGTAATCAAGAAACTATTGAAAAAACTGGAGTCTTAGTAGAAAATCCGGATACAGGTAAACCAATGTTAGGCATTCAATTAGTGACCCATTCGAAATTGTATGAATCACCTAAAGTCGATTTTGATCCACATGGGGTTAGTGGGCCATCGGCAGGTTTGATGTTTACATTAGAAATTTATAACCAGTTAACGGATAATAATTTAAAACAAGGTAGAATCGTTGCTGGTACTGGGACGATGAATGAAAAAGGAGAAGTTGGACGAATCGGTGGAGTAGATAAGAAATTAGTGGCAGCTGTTCGTGCAGGAGCAACTATTTTCCTAGCACCTGATGATGAAATTACGGATGAAATGAGAGAAAAAAATCCCAATATTTTATCCAATTATGAAGAAGCTAAATTAACAGCTGAGAAGATAAAATCCAACATTCAAGTGTATCCAGTAAAAAATTTTGAAGATGCAGTAAAAATTTTAGAAAAATAAAATACAAAACGTCATTTTTTTCGTATCTATAGTTAGAGGAGGGAAAAATGATGTTTTATTTTTTTATGCAAGTAAGGCGTTTATTGATGGAATATAAAAAAGTTCTGTCAATCATTGGAGGTGTGTTAGCAGTTATCGTTATGATTCTTTTAGGAAGAGGAATGATGGCTTCATCACCAAAAGAAAAAGTGATGGTAACGAATGCAGTGAATACAACAAGAGTGGAAGAAACAACGGTGATGATGCCACAAAATTGTTATGTGGATGTTAAAGGGGAAGTTCTAAGGCCGGGAGTGTATGAGTTTTCTTGTGAGAGTCGCATCCAAGAAGTGATTAAAAAAGCAGGAGGTTTTACTGAGGAGGCAGATGAAACAAAAATTAATTTAGCACAAAAAATTACGGATCAAATGCAAATTATTGTTCCTAATCTACATTCTAAACAAGAAGGTGGCGTGACAGAGGAAAATTCTGGAAAAGGAAGTTCAACTAATACGAGTGCGTCTAATTCAAAACAAGGAACGGTCAATATTAATACGGCAACTTTGGAAGAATTACAAACGATAAAAGGAATCGGAAAGAAAAAAGCAGAAGCCATTTTACAATATCGAAAAGAACATGGAGCCTTTCGTACAAAAGAAGACTTATTACAAGTGAAGGGAATTGGAAAGAAAGCTTTAGAAGCGATTGAAAGCCAAGTGACTTTCCAATGAAGAAGTGGATTTGGGTAACGGTCTTAGAAATCATATTGGGAAGTTTAATTCTTTCTGAGTCCTCATTTCTTTTAAAAGGAATTTATATTTTGATAGGAATCTGGACGTTTGTTCTTCATTTTCGAAGTAAAGAACAACTATTCTGGGTATTTATGATACTTATCTTTGTAGGATTACGATCTTATCAAGTCTATCATCCTACAGTTGTTCCAGAAGGGGAGTTAGCTGGGATTGTAAGATTGAACCGAGATGATTTGAAAATTAATGGAGACTTTGTAACGGGAATTGCTGAACTAGAGCTACCTTCTTCTAAGCATAAAGTATTGTTTCAATATAAAATGCATTCTGAAAAAGAGAGAGCTGTATTTGAAGAAGAGGAGGCTAATCTTACGTTATCTGTTATTGGAAAGAGTAAGCCTGTAAATGAACCTAAAAATAGAGGGGATTTTAATGCACCAAGTTATTATCGTAGTATTGGAATTCTGCGTGTGTTTGAAGTGAAAGGTTTTAAACAAATGGCAAATACCCCTTCATGGATGTCGTTATTTCAAAATTTGCGTAGAATATTTTATTTAAAAATTAATAAACAGCCAGAAAGTTTCGTTCGAACTTATGCTTTATTATTACTATTCGGTAAAACGAAGGATGCAGATGCAACGGTGATAGGGCATTATAAGAGACTGGGAATTATGCATGTTTTAGCCATTTCAGGACTTCATATTACACTGTTTATTCATATGCTAGAAAAAGTATTATGGAAATGGAAAATTACTCGAGAAACAAGTGTTGCTGTTACCATCATAGGCTTAGTGATTTATGGCTACTTCATCCATTGGAATATTAGTGGCACACGAGCTATTTTGATGTATATTTTAGCACAAAGCTCTAAAAAGTTTCATTTGAAACTGACGACAGCGGATTGTTTAGGAATTTTGTTCTTGCTGTCACTGTTTTATCGAACAAGTATCATTGAAAATGTAGCATTTCAACTGAGTTATGGCTTAACGGCTATTTTATTATTAACGAGCTATTTTGCTCAGCATAATCTTCAAGGGAAATGGAAGAAAACGATTTGGATTGCTTTTTTGACGCCTATAATAGCTTTGCCGTTAATTTGTCATTATTTTTTTACGTGGAATCTGTTAAGTGTATTATTAGCTGGTTTAGTGGTGTTGTTGTTTGAAAGTATTCTTATTCCAGGAATTTTGCTTTATGCTTTAGCAGTCGTAATAGAGTGGGGATGGATATCTAATGGTATTGTCTTCTTTTTAGATACGCTATTAAATGGATTGAATCACATTTTTGCATTTTGTGAGCAATTTTTGTTTTTACGATTTACATTTGGGACATGGTCAACAATAACTTGGATGTTGTATTGGATTACTCTTTATGGAGCTCTTGTTTGTTATGAAAAATCTTGGTTTCGTCCTTATTCGAGTGTTGTGTTTGCAATAGGTTCTTGTCTTATTGCGCTAAGTATTTCTTATCATCTGCATGAGCAAATCATCTTTTTAAGTACGGGTTCGCAAGTTTCGGTATTGTATATTCCTAAAGGATTTAATCATGCTACTTTAATATTGAGGGGTGGAAATTCGTTCATAGATTCTAAGGGGAATGTCCGTGAAAAATATTCTTTTTCTAAAACCGTTACGAATAATATTTTAGTAGAAGGAATTTCTCAGTTGGATTCTATTGTACTAACAAATGCTAGTGTGGAAGATAGTGAGGATTTGAAAGAGTTGATCCAAGATTTTTCAGTAAGCGAGGTGGTCGTTTCTAAAAATCCGTCTGAAAAAAGAGAGGATAGTAAATGGGACATTTCAGTACAAAGTCATGAAATAGGAGAAATGGAGTTACTTTCTGGTGTGAAATGGGGATTGATTCCAGCGAATAAAAGTAAGAAAGAAGCTCAAAATTCTATTTTTACGTTAGATGAAAAACGAATTTTGATAGTAGATGAGAAGCTGAATACTCTACCTCATAAAGCGGATATTGTCATAGCTACTAAGAAAAATGCAGAATTAATTGAAAAACTGAATAGATTTAAACAAATGCAAACGAAAAGTTTAATTTTAGAAAAAGGAAGAGGGACGCTGAAATCGCATATTAGTTCACGCTTCTTAGATCAGTTAGAACAACAAATACCTCATATATGGATTTCAGAAGAAGATGGAGCAGTACATATGATGCAAAAAAAGGAACTACAAAAATTCCATACGATAAAAAGTCATAAAGATGAGTGAAAGCATGGACAAAAAGAACACTTCACGATACACTAGACTAAGAGAAAGGGGAGTCATGAATGGAATTTCAAAAGAAAATAGAAGAAATTAAATCCGGGAAATTATCTCCGATTTATATTGTTCAAGGAAAAGAAGACTATTTACAAAACTGGGCAAGACAAGTATTTTTAGAATCTGTAGTGGCTCCTGAAGACCAAGAATTAAATGTTGCTCGATTTAATATGGAAGAAACAGCTGTTCAAACAGCCATTGAAGATGCAGAATCTGTTCCATTTTTTGGAGATAGACGCTTAGTCATGATTGATAAACCGTATTTTTTAACCGGTGAAAAAGAAAAAGCAAAAATTGATCATCAACTTGAAAGACTACAGTTTTATTTAGAAAATCCATTAGATTCTTCTGTTGTTGTATTTTTTGCACCTTATGAAAAATTAGATGCTCGTAAAAAAATCGTGAAGCAATTAAAGAAAGTAGCGGTTTTATTAGATGCTTCTTCTTTGGAAGAAAAAGATGTAAGAGCGATGGTTCAAAGCAAAATCCAAGAACATGATGTTTCGATGGAAACTTCTGTCTTACATTTATTTTTAGAAAAATTACATTACTCTTTAACAGATGCGATGAGAGAAATTGATAAGTTAATTTTGTCTGCGATGGATACGAAAGTTATAGATCGTGAATTAGTAACAACATTGGTTCCAAAAAGTTTAGAACAAAATATTTTTGAACTAGGAGAGGCCGTTCTTCGAAAAGACAGTAAAGTAGCGATTGAAATTTATAGAGATTTACTATTACAAAAAGAAGATCCGATTAAAATGAATGCCATTTTGTTAGGACAGTTTCGATTACTATTACAAGTGAGCTACTTACAAAAAGAAGGCTATCACGAGCCTGAAATGCAAAAGGTATTAGGAATTCACCCATACCGTGTAAAACTCGCTCTAGGACAATCTAGAAAATTTTCGATTACTTTATTAGAAGCAGCGTATCGTTCATTAGTAGAAACAGAGTATGCATTGAAAACAGGACTGGGAATAAAAGAATTACAATTAGAAACTTTTATTTTGAAGTTTTGTCAAAAGAGTGCATAAGCAGGTTGAATTGAAAAAAAGAATAAGAGGTACAAAAAAGGCCCGAGAATGATTTCTCAGGCTTTTTATTATTTGCTTAATTTTGAAGCAAGACGTGATTTATCACGAGAAGCTTTGTTTTTGTGGATTAATCCTTTAGAAGCAGCTCCGTCGATTGCTTTGTGAGCAGCACGTAATAATTCTTCAGCATTTTCAGCACCTTCAGCTACTGCAGCTTCAAATTTTTTGATAGCAGTACGCATAGCAGAAGTTTGTGAGTTGTTTGCTAGTGTTGACTTTTTGTTTGTACGAACACGTTTGATTTGTGATGCGATATTTGGCAATGGGTTCACCCCTCTTTCTTACATTTATATAATCACTGATCAGTTGTCTCCAACAGGAATTATTATACAAAAGTCCTTATAAAAATGCAAGTCTTGCGATGAAATAGTATATAAAATAAGTGGATTTGGAGGACTTTTCAGTAAATGATGAATTTCTATTTTGATAATTCGCTCTGGTTTGTTTTCCATATCGAGCGTGCTATACTAATTAGGAATATTGAAAAAGGAGTGGAAGAATGGATCATTTTGAATTACATTCTCCCTATCAACCGCAGGGAGATCAACCACAAGCGATTAAAGAATTAGTTTCTGGAATTTTAGAAGGGAAGCATGAACAAACCTTATTAGGAGCTACAGGAACGGGGAAAACTTTTACGATTGCTAATGTGATTAAAGAAGTGAATAAGCCAACTTTAGTATTAGCGCATAATAAAACGTTAGCAGGTCAATTGTATGGAGAATTAAAAGAATTTTTCCCGAATAATGCCGTGGAATATTTCGTGTCTTACTATGATTATTATCAACCTGAAGCCTATGTTCCTTCAAGTGACACGTATATTGAAAAAGAATCTAGCGTCAATGATGAAATTGATAAATTACGCCACTCTGCTACAAGTGCATTGCTTGAAAGAAGAGATGTTATTGTTGTAGCTTCTGTTTCATGTATTTATGGATTAGTAAATCCTGAAAACTATAGAGAACATGTACTATCTTTACGAGAAGGAATGGAAGTAGAACGTAATCAGTTACTCACTCGATTAGTAGAAATGCAATTTGAGCGCAATGATATTGATTTTCGAAGAGGTAGTTTTCGTGTAAGAGGCGACGTTGTCGATATTTTCCCTCCAGGTCATGATTCTTCTGCTATTCGTGTAGAGTTTTTTGGCGATGAAATTGAAGCGTTAAAAGAAATTGATGTTTTAACCGGTGAAGTAAAAGCTACCGTAGAACATGTACCTATTTTCCCAGCTGCTCACTTTGTGTCAAATGAAGATGAAATTAGTCGAGCAGTTACTACGATTAAAGCAGAATTGAAAGAACGATTAGAAGAATTAAGAGAAAATAATCAATTATTAGAAGCACAACGTTTAGAACAACGAACGAACTATGATATTGAGATGTTATTAGAAATGGGCTATTGTAACGGAATTGAAAATTATTCAAGACATATGGATGGAAGAAAACCGGGGGAAGCACCGTATACTTTATTAGACTTCTTCCCTGAAGATGCATTATATGTTGTGGATGAGTCGCATATTACGATGTCACAAATTAGAGCAATGTTTAATGGAGACCGGGCTCGTAAAGAACAGTTAATTCAATATGGATTCCGATTACCGAGCGCTTTGGATAATCGACCATTACGATTTGAAGAATTTGAAGAAAGAATTCCACAAATGATTTATGTTTCTGCAACACCAGGGCCTTATGAAATGGCTCATACTCCAACTGTTACAGAACAAATTATTCGACCAACAGGTTTATTAGATCCATTAATTGAAGTTCGACCAATTAATGGACAAATTGATGACTTAATCCGTGAAATTCATGACCGAATTGAAAAGAATGAACGTGTATTTATTACAACATTAACGAAGAAAATGTCAGAAGATTTAACGGATTACTTAAAAGAAGTCGGTATTCGTGTGAAATATCTTCATAGTGATATTAAAACATTAGAAAGAACAGAAATTATTCGAAACTTACGTCTTGGTGAATTTGATGTATTAGTCGGAATTAACTTATTAAGAGAAGGGCTAGATGTTCCGGAAGTTTCACTTGTTGCGATTTTAGATGCGGATAAGGAAGGATTTTTAAGAAGTGAACGTTCCTTAGTTCAAACAATTGGACGTGCTGCAAGAAATGCGAATGGACGAGTGATTATGTACGCCGATAAGATTACGGATTCTATGAAATATGCGATTGATGAAACGAATCGTCGTAGAACTATTCAAGAAGCTTATAATAAAGAACATGGAATTACTCCAAAAACAATTCATAAAAATATTCGTGATTTAATTGCAATTACTCATGCAGTTGAAAAAGAAGAAACAACTCAGACTGATTTCAAACAAATGACTGTTCAACAAAGAAGAGAAGCCATTGAAGTGATGGAATTAGAAATGCGTGCTGCAGC
Organism: uncultured Granulicatella sp.; assembly: GCF_963545075.1. Lineage (GTDB taxonomy): Bacteria > Bacillota > Bacilli > Lactobacillales > Aerococcaceae > Granulicatella. The sequence continues at coordinate 16,283 of NZ_CAUUHX010000023.1, read as the reverse complement.
GAAAGACTTGAACTTTGAAAAAGCGGCACAACTTCGAGATATGATTTTAGAACTTCGAGTGCAATATAAATTATAGGAATAAGGATAAAGAAATGAAATGGACATTAACTTCAGATTTAATAGATTATGAAGGGAAAACAATTCCTAGCAAAATAGACGGATTTTATTTTTATATTGTGAGTGCTTCGGTCGAAAAAGGCTTAGAAATGATTGTACAAGATGAGTTTCATGAACGCTATTCTTTATTTGACGTGACAACTACAAATAGTAAAATTGCACAGCAATTAAGGCAGGAAGCAGAAGAGATGGTATTTCAATGGTGTTATTCAGTAGATACATCTTTAGTTGCGTTAAAAGAAAAATGGAATTGTTGGATATTGGAACATATAACGCCTTATTCAGCAATGCCCTTTAAAAAATCAGAAGCTACCGTATACAATGTGAAAGAAAACAGAAAATGGTATGCACTAATGAATGAAATACCATTTAGTAAATTAGGAATTACAAGTGATGAAACAGCACTAATTTTAAATGTGAAGATTTCTCCAGAAGAAAAGGAAATTCTCCTTCAAAAAGAGGGAGTGTTCGAAGCATACCACATGAATAAAAAGCATTGGATTTCTATTGCGCTGAATGTTTGTAAGGATGAAGCATTCATTCAGAAGTGTGTCGAAAACAGCTACAAATGTGTTCGCTAAAAGGACGATTTCTTTACATTTTTAGAAACATTCGATATAATTTTCATCACATAGACTTATAGTAAAGAGGAGATTCATTATGGTAAATATTGCAATTGTAGGTGCAACAGGTGTTGTAGGTACAAAAATGATTGAAAGATTAGCAGAAAGTAACCTTCCAGTGGAAAATTTATACTTATTAGCTTCTGCTCGTTCAGCAGGAAAAGTATTACAATTTAGAGGGAAAGATTATGTTGTCGAAGAATTAACAGAAAATTCTTTTAAACGTGAGATTGATTATGCGATTTTCTCAGCTGGTGGAGGTACTTCATTAAAATTTGCTCCAATCGCAGAAAAAGATGGCGTGATTGTTATTGATAATTCAAGTGCATGGAGAATGGATCCTGAGATTGATTTAGTAGTTCCAGAATGTAATGCACCAACATTAGAAAGAAAAATTATCGCAAATCCAAACTGTTCTACAATCCAATCAGTAGTGCCATTAAAACCACTACATGAAGCGTTTGGCTTGAAGAGAGTGGCTTACACAACTTATCAAGCAGTTTCTGGTTCAGGACAAGCAGGAATTAATGACTTAGTCAATGGAGAAAAAGGATTAGCGCCAACAAATTATCCTCATCCAATTTATAATAATGTATTACCACATATTGATGTTTTCTTAGAAAATGGATATACAAAAGAAGAAATGAAAATGATTCAAGAAACTCGTAAAATTTTAGGGTTAGATGAATCAGTGGCAATTACTGCAACTTGTGTGCGTGTTCCTGTGATGAATTCACATTCAGTAGAAATTAATGTCACTTTTGAAAAAGATACTACTCCAGAAGAAATTCGTGAAATTTTATCGAAAGCTCCTGGTGTTGTAGTAGTGGATAATCCTGCTAATAATGAATATCCAACACCTCTAATGGCAACTGGTCATGATGAAGTGTTTGTTGGAAGAATTCGTCGTGATATTTCTCAACCGAATAGTTTCCATATTTGGTGTGTGGGAGATAATATTCGTAAAGGTGCAGCAAGTAATGCAGTACAAATTGCGGAGTTAATTGAAGAAAAAGAATTGCGTAGATAATGACTTCCCTGAAGTAGCACTAAGACGCAAGCAGCCTCGAATTTGCGATTCTCATGCTACAGCGATTGTGTATATAAATAAGAGCTGTTTAAAAAACTTTTCGAAACATTAGTTTCGAAAAGTTTTTTTGTGTTTATTTGCATTTTTTATAGACTTTGTTACAATTTAATTATTAAATTTTTGGATAAGGAGTAAGTTTTTGAAGACGTTATGGAAATATGTTCGTTATTATAAAAAAGAAAGTTTTCTAGCACCTTTATTTAAATTGTTAGAAGCTAGTTTTGAATTGTTTGTGCCTCTAGTGATGGCCCAATTAATGGATGTTGGAATTGCTCAAAATCGTCCGTCTTATATTGTAATGATGTGCGGTTTGTTAATTCTTCTTGCGGTGATTGGTTTAGTCGTTTCGATTACTGCGCAGTATTTTGCCGCTAAATCAGCAACTGGCTTTGCTAAGAAATTACGCTATGCTTTATTAGAAAAAATTACGGAAATGAATTTTTCAACGATTGATCAACTTGGAACAGATTCACTCATTACAAAAATGACCAGTGATATTCAACAAGTTCAAACAGGTTGGAATTTATTTTTAAGACTATTGCTTCGTTCACCTTTTGTAGTTTTTGGTGCAATGATAATGGCATTTATTGTAAATGTACAAGCTGCTTGGATATTTGTTGTGACGATTCCAGTTTTAGCGATAATTATTTATGCCATTTTATTAAAAACAATTCCTTTATTTACAAAAGTACAAGAAGGAATGGATCGTATTACTCAAAAAACAATGGAGAATTTAACAGGAGTGAGAGTTCTTCGTGCGTTTAATCGAGTAGAAATCGAACAAAATACTTTTCGAACTGAGACAGATGCATTAGCGAATCAACAAAAATTCGTGAGTCATCTATCGAGTTTAACCAATCCGATTACAATGATTATTATTAATATTGCGATTATTGTGTTATTACAATTAGGAGCGGTACAAATTGATACAGGAATCTTAACAAAGGGACAAGTAATTGCCTTAGTAAATTATATGTCGCAAATTTTATTAGAGCTTATTAAATTAGCAAATCTAACGATTCAAGTGACACGTTCTATTGCAAGTGCTAAGAGAATTGAAGCAATATTGACGATTGAACAACCTGATGAATTTGTAGAAAAAATGGATAGCTTATCTTCAAAAGAAGAGACAGATATTGTACTTTCATTTGAAAATGTTTCGCTTAAATATGAAGGAGATAGTCATGAAGTGTTAGAAAACTTAACGTTCTCTCTAAAAAAAGGCGAAACTTTAGGCATTATTGGTGGAACAGGAAGTGGGAAAACTTCACTAATTTCACTGATTCCAAAATTTTATCTTCCAACAAGTGGAACGATTCGTATAAATGGTCAACCCATAGAAACGATTCCAACAGAAGCATTAAGACAGAAAATAGGGATTGTTCCTCAAAAGGCAGCTTTATTTAGAGGAACGATTGCTGAAAATTTAAGATGGGGAAAATCAGATGCTACAACTCAAGAATTATATGAAGCATTAGAAATTGCCCAAGCAAAAGAAATGGTTGAGCAAAAACCAAATCAATTAGAGTATGTATTGGAACAAGAAGGAAGAAATCTATCAGGTGGACAAAAACAACGCTTGACGATTGCTCGAGCAATGGTTAGAAAACCAGAAATTTTAATATTAGATGATAGTTTTTCTGCTTTAGATTATGCAACGGATGCTGCATTAAGAAAAGCCATTTCAAAAGCTCCGTTTAAACCAACAACCATTATTGTCTCTCAAAGGGCGGCTTCAGTGATGCAAGCTCATCAAATTATTGTGATGGAAAAAGGAAAAATCGTAGGAATTGGAACTCATGAAGAGTTACTAGAAACAAATGCGATTTATCAAGAAATAACTGCCTCACAATTTCAAAAGGAGGAACAGTAGTATGAAGCATGAAAAAATGGAAGTGTATAAAAAATTATTTCCGTATTTAAAACCATATGGTTTTCTTTTACTATTTTCTCTATTTTTAGCAATGGTGAGTGTGTTATCTAGTGTATGGATTCCAAAAGTCATCGGTCAAACAATTGATGCGATGATAGGAGTTGGAGAAGTACAATTTTCTATTGTCACAAATGGCTTATTATGGATTTTTGTGCTAGCACTCATTAGTATGGTGAGTCAATATGTGATGAGTTTGTGTCATAATCATATTGCTTATGGCATGGTGAAGACATTGAGGGATGATGTCTTTATTCATTTATCTAAAATGCCCTTAAGTTACTTAGATTTAAAAGCACATGGTTCTCTTCAAAGCATTGTTATTTCGGATACAGAACAAATGGCAGATGGATTGTTATTAGGATTTTCTCAATTATTTACAGGAATCTTAACGATTATAAGTACATTATTTTGGATGTTTAGTATTCAACTGACAATGACAGTAGTTGTTCTTCTTTTAACGCCTATTTCATTTGTCGTTGCATCATTTATTGCTAAAAAAACATATGATTTATTTCATGATCAATCAACATTAAGAGCGGAACAAACAGCCTTTACTCATGAAATGATTACTGGAATAAAAGTAGTTCAAGCGTATAGTCAAGAAAAAAATGTGTTAGAAACTTTTGATGAAATGAACGAAAAATTAGCAGACCGTTCCTTAAAAGCTATTTTTTATTCTTCGATTACGAATCCAGCAACTCGCTTTGTAAACAGCTTAGTGTATACGGTAGTAGGATTAGTGGGAGCATTTTTTGTGTTGAAAGCTCAATTAAGTATTGGACAATTGGCAGCATTTTTAACATATGCGAATCAGTATACAAAACCTTTTAATGAAATTTCAGGTGTGATGACTGAGTTTCAAAATTCAATTGCATGTGCAAGTCGTGTATTTGAATTGATGGAAGAACCTATGGAATCTGAAGAAGAAACAGAAATTCAATTGCCAGAAATGATTAAAGGGGAAGTCCTCTTTGAAAATGTGTCATTTTCTTATCAAAAAGACCAATCCCTCATTGAGAATTTTTCTTTAGAAGTAAATCCTGGAGAAAAAATTGCGATTGTAGGACCAACTGGAAGTGGTAAGAGTACACTTATTAATTTATTAATGCGATTTTATGAAGTCGATAAAGGAAATATTACTATCGATGGTATTTCAATAAAAGACATGAGTAGACAGCAATTGAGACAATTGTTCGGAATGGTATTACAAGAAACATGGTTGCAATCAGGTACCATTCGAGAGAATTTACTATTAGGAAACCCGAATGCAACTGACGAAGAAATTCAACAAGTATTAATCCAATGCCAATTAGATAAAATGATTGAAAAGCTACCACAAGGATTAGAAACACCTCTTCATCGACAAGGAGAAGACTTCTCACAAGGGCAACGACAACTCTTATCTATTGCTCGAGTCATGTTAAGCAAGCCATCGATGCTTATTCTTGATGAAGCGACATCTTCTATTGATACAAGAACCGAGTTGAAAATTCAACAAGCTTTTCAGACATTAATGGAAGGGAAAACAAGTTTCATTGTAGCTCACAGACTTTCAACGATTCAAAATGCAGATAAAATATTAGTATTGAAAGATGGGCAAGTCATTGAACAAGGAACACATGAAGAACTGATTGCTCAGCAAGGGTTCTACCAACATCTTTATCAAAGCCAATTTATGAATGAGTAAGAGTTTACTTTAATAGAATAATTTTATACAATGAATATAAATAGAAATTACAAAGAAAGGAAATGACTATGATGACGGTGAAAGAAGAACTAAAATGGATTTTAAATCATTTAAATATCGATGAGTTAAATGATGAACAAGCAAATGCTTTAATTTCGGTTATTTATTTATTCAAAGATAGTGTCATTCCTACCAAAGAAGAATTAAAAGCCATCCATAAATATGAAAAGGGCGATATGGAATTTGTTGATTTTGAATCATTCGCAAATGAAATGGGTTTTGAATTATGAAATCTATTCGATTAAGTAAACAGGCTGAAAAATTTTTGAGAAAACAAGATAAAACATCTTTTAATCGTATTATGACAGCTATTTATCATTTACCCAATGGAAATGTAAAGAAATTGCAAGGGTTTGACTCTATGTACCGCTTAAGAGTCGGTGATTTTCGTGTTTTGTATAATGATAAAGGTGAAATTCTGGATATTATAAAAATTGGAAATCGTGGAAGTGTTTATAACCGATTATAAGCAATAAATTTTAATTAAAAAAAGACTTTTCTTCAGTAGCAGCACATGTCGTAAGCTACGAGGAAAAGTCTTTTCATTTTTATTTGAGAGAAGTTATTAAGCTTGGAATTCTTCCAAAGCTAAGCTAGCTTCTTCCCATTCCATCATTACTTCTTCTAATGATTCATTTAAGTTTTGTAAAGTTTGTTGAAGTTCACTAGAACGAGTAGGATTCGTATAAACTTCTTCTAACGTTAATTCTTCGTGAACAGAAGAGATTTCTTGCTCGATTTGATGAAGTTTTTCTTCTAGTTGTTCTACTTGTCTTGTCAGAGTACGAAGTTGTTTTTGTTCTTCTTTTGAGCTTAAGTAATTTTTCTTGGTATCGGTTAAAGCGACTTCTGCTTGAACGACAGGAGTGGCTTCTTCTTGTTTTAAAGCTTCAAGCTCTTGTTTCTTTTCAATATAGTAATCATAATCTCCTAAATATAAGGTACTTCCTTCAGGAGTGATTTCTAAAATAGAAGTTGCTACTTGGTTAATGAAATAACGGTCGTGTGAAACAAAACAAATCGTACCATCATATTCAATAAGAGCTTGTTCAAGAACTTCCTTACTATCGATATCTAAGTGGTTGGTAGGTTCGTCGAGTAATAAGAAATTATCATGTTCTAATGAAAGTTTTGCTAAAGCAAGTCTTGCCTTTTCGCCCCCACTTAATTGGGCAGTGGATTTTTCTACATCTTTTCCTGAAAATAGGAAGCTTCCTAAAATTGTACGAATATCTTTTTCAGGCATCGTTGTATGTCGGCTCCATAGCTCTTCTAAAACAGTTGTTTTAGAGTTTAATCCACTTAAATTTTGATCATAGTAACCGACTTGAACATTAGCCCCTAATGAACTTTCTCCAGAAATCCATGGAATTTCTTGTATTAGAGATTTTAAAAATGTTGATTTACCAATTCCATTTGGACCAACAATCGCAATCGCTTCTTGTTTTCTAATGTTTAAATTGATTGGTCCCGCTAGCGTTTGCCCGTCATATCCAATATACGCATCTTGCACATTTAACACTTGATTACCAGATTCTTTTTGAACAGAAAATGAAAAACGAGCGGATCTTGAATCTGACTGTGGTTTTTCGATTCGTTCCATTTTTTCTAATTGTTTTCTACGTGACTGTGCTCGCTTCGTAGTAGAGGCACGAACAATATTTTTCGCAACAAATTCTTCTAATTTTTGAATTTTCTCTTGTTGTTTTTCATACGCTTTTTGTTGTAGTAAGAAGCGATTTTCACGTTCCGTAACATAGTATGAATAATTGCCCTTATAATATTCGCAAGTGTGATGATGTATTTCATACACTTCTTGACAAACTTTATCTAAAAAGTATTGGTCATGGCTGACAATTAGTAGGGATATGGGTGAAGATTTTAAGTAATCTTCTAACCATGTTAATGTTTCAATATCTAAGTGGTTCGTAGGTTCGTCTAAAATTAAGACATCATGTTTTTCTAATAAAATTTTAGCTAAGGCTAAACGAGTTCTTTGTCCACCGGATAATTGTTGAATCGGTTTATCATAATCTTCAGGATAAAATTGGAATCCATGTAAGACAGAGCGGATTTCTCCTTCATATCCATAGGCATTCATTTTATTTAATTGTTCTTGTAAATCATCATATCGAGCTAATGTTTGTTGATAGAGTGATTCATTGGCTAATACGTCTGGATTTCCTAATTTATCAGCCATTAAAAGTGCTTCTTTTTTTAGAGCTTCGACTCCTTTAAATAATTCAATCATTTCTTCCCAAATCGTATTTTCAGAATCAACGGAAGCATATTGATCTAAGTAGCCAATCGAAAGGTCTTTTTTCTTACTCACCATTCCTAAACTAGGTTCTTCGATTCCGGCTAAAATTTTTAATAATGTTGATTTTCCTGTTCCGTTTCTTCCTACTAATGCAATACGAGAACGTTCTTGAACTTCAAGGGAAATATTTTCAAATAGTACATCTGGGCCAAAATGTCTCGCTAGCCCTTGACCTTGTAATAAAATCATGTCATAATCCTCTTTCTATGCAGTTTCAATTTTATTCTATCATACATATGATGAGGACAAAAGTTTTTAATGTTCTTAATATAGATGTAAGATTGGGAAAAAATCACAATGTTCTTGAGAAATGTACATTATAAGGAATATGTAGAATAAAATGTACAAATACAATATTTTTATGTAAAAACAAGCATATCGCTTGTGAAATTTATGAAACTTATGCTAGAATATTTATGAAATTTGATATAAAGGAGATTGAAAAATGAAAAAAGTTGAAATTCCAAAAGCTACCGCAAAGCGCTTGGCAATTTATCATCGTTATTTAAGATTTTTACATGATGCAGGAAAACGTCGTATTTCATCAACAGAATTAAGTGATGCAGTTAAAGTAGATAGTGCAACAATTCGTCGTGATTTCTCATATTTTGGAGCGTTAGGAAAACGTGGATATGGTTATGATGTGGAGTATTTATTAGACTTCTTCAGTCAACAATTAAATCATGATCGTTTAACAAATGTTGCTTTAGTAGGAGTAGGAAATTTAGGGCAAGCTTTATTAAACTATAATTTCCACCAAAGTAATCATGTAAGAATTAGTGCAGCGTTTGAAGTAGATGAAAATATGGTAGGAAAAATTGTGAGTGGAGTTCCAGTTTATTCTATGAACGATTTAGTAGAACAACTTCGTGTGCAACAAATTCAAGTGGCGATTTTAACAGTTCCTCAAGAAGTTGCTCAAGAAACTGCTAATTTATTAGTGGAAGCAAATGTACGTGGAATTTTAAACTTCACACCGCTTCGTTTAACTGCACCAGAACATATTCGTGTTCAAAACGTTGACTTAACAAATGAATTACAAACTTTGATTTATTTCTTAGATAATAACAATAATAATTAATTGTAAAACATCTTGTAAATGTGGAAGGAGCATTTATGAGATGTTTTTTTGTGCGTAAATGACTTTATCTATAGTGGCAGTAAGGACGGCAGCAAACCTTTGGTTTTATTTCTGCTGCTACTATGATAAACCATTGTTCATTGTCAAAATGTGTTTTGTGTAGAAATTTTATTGAGAAATTTTCTAATCGTATTGTTTTTTTTTTTTTAATTGAACTATAATCTGAATAGGAAGAAGTTTAATCTTCTGATTTTTAATGTGAAGGAGGTAACATCATGTTTTTTAATCGAGTAATGTTTGTATTTTAGATTTTTATGGAGGAATTATAATGTATCGTTATATTCGTAAAATTATGAAACCATTTATTGCCTTTTCTTTCGTTAGTATGCTTGGGGCAGTATCTGTTGTTTTTATGGCTTATATTATTAATTTATTAGTAGAAACTATCACCGAAGGTAAATTTGAAAATTTTATATGGATTGCAGTTTTATCCTTTGTTTATGTATTGATTGATTCATACTTAGATTATGCAGTAGATGTTGTAAATGAAAGACTTACGCAGGAATTAATGTATCACATTCGAGAAGATTTACTCGAATCAATTGAAAGTCAATCCATTGTGGAGTTTGAAAAATTAGGTAGAGATTACTACTTAAATATGTACACAAAAGATTTAGAAACTATTGAAAGTGATTATATTAAAGAATTGTTAAGTATGTACAATGATGTATGGGTATTTATTTTAGGATTCGTATCTGCCATAGTCATTAGTCCTTTGTTTGCTATTTTAATGATTGGATTAAGTTCATTACCATTTGCGTTGCCATATTTTTCAAGAAAAATTTTAGGAAATGCAAAATTAAATTTATCTCAAATCAATGAAAAGTATTTATCGTTATTAACAGAAATATTCGATTCTTTTACAACTTTAAAAGTATATGATGTTTTTCCGTTATTTAATAAACGTTTAAGAAGTAAAAGCCGTGATTTAGTAGAGGCAAAGGTATACGTCACTCATACGAATAAATTTGTTTATGCTATTTCCTATGGATTAAGAATGTTTGTAAATGTATTTTCTTGGGTATTAGGAGGATATTTTGTATTAAACCATTCGGTTACCTTAGCAGTATTTTTTACAATTAAACAGTTAACACAATATGTAGCATATCCGATTCAAGGATTTGGAGCGAGTTATACGGAAGTAGTCGCTGCTAAAAGTGTGAAAGATAAAGTGTTTGAAATTATTGATCAAAGAAAAATTGAAGTCGTAAAAGAACAATCTAACATCCAAAAGATTATTTTTGAAGATTTTGCGGTAAATTTTGATGAAAAACTAATATTTCAGCATTTGAATCTTCAATTAGAAAAAGGGAAGAAATATCTTTTAATCGGTGAAAGTGGTAGTGGGAAATCAACATTTTTAAAATCGCTCATTGGTTCAATCCCTGTTGACAATCAGTCATTGAAATTTCAATTAGAAAATGGGAAAGCGTTGGATAGTTCTGAACTAGAAAAAATTTCTCATCAAATTTCTTATATTGGACAAGAAACTTCACTCTTTCAATTATCCTTAAAAGAGAATATTAGTTTGCAAAATTCAATTACTGATTCTCAGTTTCAAGCGTTATGTAAGCAAGTTGGATTAGAAAAATGGGTTAATCAGTCAACGGAGTTTGATAATATTCTTTCAACTGCTTCTGGTGGTGAAAAGAGAAGAATTGATTTAGCAAGATTATTATTCTTTGATAGAGAGATTTTATTATTTGATGAACCAACTGCTGGTTTGGATGCTCAGAATCGCTTGAAAGTAGAAGAAGTAGTGAGTCATTTAGAAAATAAATTAATTGTTTATAGTACACATCAATATGATGAAGAATTTATGCAACAATTTGATTATTGCTTAGAAATTAAAGATGGAAACATTGTGATGAGAGAGATAAAAGCGTAAATAATTTGTCTATAGTTGCAGTATGGACGGCAGCAGTAATGGAAATCGAAGTGAGTTCTATTACTGCTATTTCTATGTAAAATCATTTTCTACAAGAAAACTATTTACTAAAACTTTACTTTGGGATATAGTGAACAATAATGCTGAAAAAGGGGGGAAAGATTGATGAAAAAATATTTTTTCTTAACAGTTGTCTGTGTAATTGGTGTTTCGTTTTTATCTGTCTTGTTAAATTATCAAATAAAGGACGTAATTGATGCTGTTTCGAATCAAGATAGTCATACATTCTTTTCTCAAATTGCTTATTTACTTGGAATTATTTTACTTTTATTAGTCGTAGAATATGGTAGAAAAGTTTTCAATGTACTGTATTTAAACAAGGTAGGAAGTTATTTTCATTCTAAGTCCTTGAACTTTTCAGTTGAAAAAGGTATTTCGCTTCAACAAGAAGAACAATTATCTGTCGGAGAAAAAGTATCGGAAATAACAAATGATATTGAAATGGTTAAAGAGCTTCACTATGATACAAAAATTTCTATGATACAAGGAGTGACTTCGTTTATATTTTCTACGATTGCTTTGTATTATCTGAATATTTGGGTTGCAACGGCAATTTTATTGACAATGTTACTTCCAATTATGATTCCTTTATTGTTTAAAAATTCTTTGAAAAGAAAGCAAGAATCGATTTCATTGGCGAAGAAAAAATATATCACCTATTTATCTGATTTATTGAAAAATAAATTATTAGTTAAAAATAGTCATTCTTATAGAAAAATTATGGGAGTAGCTGTTCATAAGTATGAAAATATAAACACAGATACTTTAATGAAAGAACGTCAAGTAGCATTAGTGGATGTTTTAGTAGGATTTGGTTTTTATATGACTTTAATCGCTATTCTTTTAGTCGGTGGAATCCAAGTGTTACATGAAAAAATGACAATCGGAGCCATGATTTCGATGTTTTCCATTTCTCAAGAATTAACATTGCCTGCTAATTTAATTGCTAGTTCAATTAGTCAAATCCAATCGGTGAAATCTATTTTTGAAAATTTAATGAAACAATCGACAGAGGATCATTCTAAAGAATTTTCTTTAGAAAATTTAGAAAATATTCGGATTGAACAAGTTTCAGTTCCATTTCAAAATTTTACGATTGTTCATTCTAATAGAATGATTTTTGAAAAAGGAAAAAAATATTTAATTACAGGTAAAAGTGGTGGTGGGAAATCGATTTTAACCCTTATTCTAACGGGAAATTTAACAGCATTTAAAGGTGAAGTATATTTAAATGATAAAAGAATTGAGGATATTTCGTATGAGAGTCTTCAAAATGAAATAAGTTATATCCCTCAAAATGCATCGCTGTTCCATGATACAATACGGAATAATATTACTTCTTATGAAGAGATAGAAGATAAAAGATTGTTAGAAATGATTGATCGATTCCAATTGCAAGATAGATTTCCTACGATAGAATCTTTAGAACAGGTGTATACTGAAGAATCAAGTTTATCAGGTGGACAAATTCAACGGATTATTTTAATAAAAGCTTTGTTAGAAAATAAAAAATGGATTATTCTTGATGAAGCTATTTCTGCATTAGATAGAGAATTGTATCGAAAAATTGAACAAGAGTTATTACAATTAGAGGATAGAACAGTGATTCATATTTCTCATAGGGAAGAATCATTAGTGAATGATCTCTATGATGAAGTGATTCAGTTGTAGAAAATATAAAAAAGGGGAGAAATCGAATATGCTGAGCTTACTAAAATTATTCCAATCGATTCCAAAGAAAATTCTTTTACTCATTGTTATTGGAATGAGTATTACTGCATTGGATGGGATTGTAATTCCTTATTTTATTTCCAATTTAATCGAAGTGGGGACTTCTAAAAATGTTTCGGATTTAGTAATTATTTCGATTGTTGGAATATTAGGGTATGGTTTTGTTCGGTTTGGAGTGTTTATTTGGGATGAATTTCAACAACGTCTATTAAAATTATTATCGATTCAAACGAAGGAAAAACTGATTACGAATTATTATGCAGGCGACTTTGAGCAAAGTGAAGTGGAGTCCATTTTATTAACGGAGTGGAATGTCATTCAACAACAAGGAATTGTTTCGTTTATTAGTTTTGTATATTGTCTGACTTTTTCTTTTGTTACCTTTGTTTATATTACGGTTTTAGATTTAAAAATGACGATTATTTTCTTAGCTTTTGCGATTTTACCTTTGTTAATTCCGCATTTGTTTACGAAGAAAATTAAAGTGAAGGCGCAACAGTGGTCGCAGAATAATCAACAATATATTGCAAGACAACATGAGTTCATTGATTATAAGCGTGTGATTAAGAATTTTCGAGTAGAATCGATTGCCATTTCGAATTTAGGTAGTAAAATTCGTGCCACTGAAGAAGATTATTATCAGATGAATCATCTGCGTTTTCTTTCAAAAATATTAGCGAATTTAGTATCCGGAATTAGTTCTTTTCTTCCTTTAGCAATTGGAGTTTATTTTTCTATTCAGGGTGATTTAAAATTATCCGTTGTCATGGCGATTTATTTAGCAAGTGATCGTATTATTAGTCCATTATTAAATGCGATGGATTTTTATCAAAAAATGAATACAACGATTCCAATGGTTCAACGAATGAACAAATATTTGGAATTTGAACCGATGGAGGAGGAACAAGTACTTGTCACAGATGTTTTTCCGATTCAATTAACGAATATTCATTTGGAAGTAAAAGAACATACGATTTTAAATGAGTTACACTTTATGATGAATAAAGGAGACCGAATTTTATTAATGGGGCCTTCAGGAAGTGGAAAAACAACTTTATTAGATTGTATTTATGGGGAAATCCATCCACAAGTTGGAAAAATAAGATTTGCAGGAGTCGAAGCACCCGAAACGAATAATGCCTTTCAAAAAGCTAAGATTGGTTATTTTATGCAAGAGTCTAATATTTTCATGAATTCATTAGCGTTTAATCTAACACTTGGTGAAGAGTATTCTGAAGAACAGATGGAGAATGTTCTAAAAGAAGTTCATTTGTCTTATTTACTGGAGCGATATGATTTAATGGATGAAACTGTGAATTTAGTTGACAATTTATCTGGAGGAGAAAAAGCTCGATTATGCTTAGCACGATTACTACTTCGTTCTTATGAAATGTTATTAATCGATGAATTTTCTTCTGCAGTTGATGAAGAAACCACTACTTTTATTCGAGACTTATTAAAAGAAAGACAAATGAGTTTCATAGAAATATCTCATCGTATGCCAAAGCATCCAGAGGACTATCATAAAATTTATGTGTTGGAAGATGGGAAGTTGTCTGTTAAGTAAAGTTTTTTGATGAAAAATATAGATGGTTATTCTGTTGAATTGTAAAATTTACGATGGTGCTGTATACTATGCTTGTAGAGTAAGAAGGAGGTTATGTTATGGCAACAGAAAGTTTCACAACTAATATTATATTTCATCATAATCACACAGATGCATTGGTTAAAGCGTTGAAAAATAATCAAAAGCCTAATTTAACCGATGTTTCTGCTGAAACTTTAAGAGGGAAAGAAGAAGTATCAAATTTTGTTCGCCAGTTAAAGGAGTCTAAAAAGTGAAATATCAAATTTTAACTTTACGACAATTAATGGAAGAATTATCTGAGGATGAACTGACTGAAATAATTAATAGATTTAAAAGTATTTCGCAACAAGATGGAAAATCAAATGATGTGGAATACTTTTTGTGTAATAAGGCAATTCATCTAGAAAAAGTAGGAGCTTCTACGACTTATTTGGTGTTTGATCAAACGATAAATTTGTTGGGTTATTTTTCCTTAGCAAATAAACCTTTAACTATGCCAAAAAAATATGTAGAAAAGCTTTCTAAAACACAAAAGAAGATTTTGAAAAATCACGGATATATAACTTCTAATGGAGATTTACAAATATATAGTTATTTATTAGGACAAATAGGAAGAAATTTTAATAGTCAACATACTATTAAAGGACAGGATTTACTGACATTAGCATATAAGAAGTTACAAGAAGCTTGTATGATTGTTGGTTCTAAATATGTTTGGCTTGAGTGTGAAAATAATGAAAACCTCTTAAGATTTTATAAAAATTTTGGATTTAAACTAGTAGAAGGTTATACGTCTCCTAATCAATTAAAGGTCATGATTATGAAATTATAAAATCTACTATACCGACCCCAAAAGTTAGACTAATCATCTAATAGTTGGAGGTCGGTATTTTTATACTCAACTATTTTTTGTAGTTTTAATGAAATGGACACTACATTTTCAAAAATTTTCAAACAAAATAATTGAATTATAAAAGCTAAAAATAGTATGATAGTTAAAACATTCTTTATTAAAAAGTGAAGAGTATTTTCAGGAGGAAGTACATGAATCAATATACGAAATATATTTTAAAACGGATTTTCTACATGATTATTACATTGTTTTTAATTGCGACAATCACGTTTTTCTTAATGAAATTATTACCGGGTTCGCCTTATGCGAATGAAGAGAATTTAACAGATGCTCAATTACAAATTATGAATGCAAAATATGGCTTAGATAAACCTGTTTGGATGCAATATTTAATTTATTTAGGTGGTTTAGTCCGTTTAGATTTGGGAATGTCATTCCAATATAATTCAACGGTTTTAAATTTATTATCTAGTCGTGTAGGCCCATCGTTTCAAATTGGTTTACAAGCATTGATTTTCGGTATGGGAATGGGAACCTTGCTTGGATTAGTGGCAGCGATGAAACAAAATACAATTGTAGATACTGGAGCAACTTTCTTTGCGATTATTGGACGTTCAGTGCCAAGTTTCGTATTTGCGGTTGTTTTACAATTAGTGTTCGGCGTTATTTTCCCTATTTTACCAATTGCATTATGGAATCAAGGATTTATTTCTTCGATTTTACCAACTTTAGCATTATCGATTTCTCCAGTAGCGGATTCTGCTCGTTTTATTCGTACGGAAATGGTCGAAGTGTTACAGTCTGATTATATGGAATTAGCACGTGCCAAAGGATTGAGCCGTATGGAAGTAGTCATGAAACATGGAGTGCGTAATGCATTAATTCCTTTAGTGACAATTGCAGGTCCAATGTTAGTAGGTTTAATGACAGGTTCAATGGTAATTGAAAATATTTTTGCCATTCCTGGTATTGGAGAGCAATTTGTTAAATCCATTTTAACAAATGATTATCCAACGATTATGGGTGTGACGATGATGTATTCATTTTTACTAGTTGTGACCATTTTAATTGTTGATTTACTATATGGATTCATTGACCCTAGAATTCGTTTAACACAAGGAGGAGAAGCTTCATAATGACAGAAAAAGTAGAATTCAAACGTGTAGCATCGTCTTTTGAACAAGCAGAAAAC
>NZ_CAUUHX010000022.1:0-27436 GCF_963545075.1 uncultured Granulicatella sp. | reverse complement strand
ACTTAAATTCCTTTTCAAATCCATAAAACATTTCTGATTTCAAAATACCAAAGAAAGATTCCATCATACCATTATCTGCACTGTTTCCTTTACGTGACATAGACGGTAGTATCCCCTTACTCTCTAGAAAATGATGATAAGAATTATGCTGGTATTGCCAACCTTGGTCGCTATGGAGAATAGTATCCTCGTACTTATCATCTGTAAATGCCTCATTCAACATTGTCTTTACTTGTTGTAAGTTAGGTGAGCGTGAAAGATTATACGCAATAATTTCACTGTTAAATCCATCTAAAACTGGTGATAAATATAGTTTTTGTTCACTGCTTGGAAGGGCGAATTCTGTTACATCTGTGTAGCATTTTTCCATTGGTTTAGATCCTTTAAAATCTCGTTGAATCAGATTATCTGATTTCTTTCCAACATCTCCTTGGTATGAATAATATTTGCGTTTACGACGAATACGAGCAATTAAACCAAGTGCTTTCATTAAGCGTTGTACCCTCTTATGATTCACTTTAAATCCACGATTTCTTAATTCTAAATGAATTCTACGGTAACCATAATTTCCCTTATGTTCTGTAAAAATGGCTTGTATTTCATCTTTAAGTTTTTGATCTTTATCTGGTTGGTTGATTTGTTTTAAATGGTAATAGTATGTTGAACGAGCTAATTTAATCACTTTAAGAAGAATATCTAATGTAAACTCACTGATTAATTCTTGAATAATTTCAGTCTTTCTTCTTTCTCTTTTTCCTCCTTCAATCGGAGTTCTCTCAACTTTTTTAGAACTGCATTCTCCGCTCTTAAGTATTCATTTTCTAGTTGAAGACGTTCTAATTCAGTCATTTCTTCTAGTTTTTTCTTTGGCTTACGTCCCATTTTATCTGGTCTCCCTCTTGTTTTCTCAACAATAGTATACCCATTTTTCTTGTATTGTGCTATCCAATTCGAAAGTAAGCCATGATTTGGCAGTGCATAATCAATAGCTACACTTGTTTTTGAACATCCTTCTAAAAGAACTTTATCAATTATTTCCTGCTTTAATTTTGGTGGATAGTAACGATTTTTTTCTTTTTTAACAATTTCTATTCCATATTGATCAATCAATCGAACTAAGTATTGAATATTAGAAACGACGATATCGTATTTCTGTGAAAGATTCTTTAAGCTTTCACCTTGTTTTCTTAGTTGATAGATTTCTATTTTATCTTCATAAGTTAATTTCATTAAAAAAACACCCCAAAAGTTAGATTTTTTATGTCTAACTTTTGGGGTGCAGTACATAAGGTCATTCACCGTTTTCCAATCTCTTTTGTTCTTTTCGTCTTTTATTTCGTTCTCTTAATCCTTTGAAGAAGTCTTTTAAAATTTGTTGACACTCTTCTTCTAACACGCCATGTTCGACTTCTACTTGATGATTAAATCGTTCATCTTGAAGTAAATTCATAAATGTTCCTGCAGTTCCAGCCTTTGGATCAAAAGCTCCGAACGTTACTTTTTTTAAACGAGATAAAATCATGGCCCCACTACACATGGGACATGGTTCCAATGTTACAAATAATTCGCAATCTTCTAATCTCCAACTCCCCAAAACTTGATTTGCTTGACGGATTGCTTTAATTTCCGCATGTAACGTTGCATCTTGTTCCATCTCACGCAAATTATGTCCACGTCCAATTATTTCTCCATTTAACACAACAACTGCACCAATTGGTACTTCTTCTTTTTCATACGCTTTTTGAGCTTCTTTTAAAGCTTCTCTCATGAACATTTCTTTTTCCATTTGTTCGATGATTCTCACCTCATTTATTTTCCAAATTCAACGCTTCTTCTCGTTTAATGACTAATTCTTTTACAAGATGATAGATAACGGCACAAAATGGTGTGAAGAAAACTAACCCTAAAATTCCAAATAAATTTCCACCAATTAAGGCTGCTGCTAATGTTAATACTGTTGGCAATCCAATCGAATTTCCTACCACACGAGGATAAATGAAATTCCCCTCAATTAACTGTAATCCATAGAAGACAGCTATCGAAATTAATGCTTGAATAGGGCTTACTGTAAAAATGAAAACAGCTCCTAACATACAAGCTGAAAATGGGCCGATATATGGAATAAACGACAACACTCCTGCTAATACTCCAGTTATCGCTGCATAAGGTAAATTAAAGACACTATATGTAACAAACACTAATGAACCAATAATCATTGCTTCAATTAATTGCCCCATTAAGAATTTATCATACGTATCTAATGTAATTTCACCAATATATCGAACAAGTTCATATCTCTTTTCTGGTAACAACACTCTTAATAATCGAGTGATTAAATATTGTAGTTGTTCTTTACTTCCTAAAATATTTAACATTAAAAATACAGCCATTAAAATTGTAAATACGTTCGAGAAAATGCCTGTAATATTAGAAGTAAACCCACCTAACAACGATACAATACTAGAAACAATATTACTTTGATTAATAAAGCCTGTAATTCGTTCTACATCCGTTGCTTTTAACCATCCTGAATTTTGTATCCAATTTACCGAAAAGTCCATTAAATAATTAAAACTTTCTCCTATTTGAACAACTGTTTTCGCTAAGGTTGGAACAATAATCCAAGAAATAGCCACCACAATCGCAATAAAAATAAATAGTACTCCTAAAATAGCAATACTTCGTCTGAAAGTCTTTGGTACTTTAATCTTTTCTAATTGTTTTTCCATATGTTTCATTGGAACATTAAAAATAAACGCCATTAATAATCCTAAAACAATTGGAGATAACATCCCTAAAAAAGTATTTACTCCTGCATATAAATGACTAATATTTAATACGAAAAATAAACTCGTTGCTGCAACTGCAATTAATATTAATTGTTGTTTAAAATTTTTCTCCATTACTTGTCTCCATTTTTCTGTAATTTCTCTTGAATTTCTTCCATTAAAGCTTCACATCCTAAACAAACATCTTGATACGTTTGCTCAAAATCGCCCGTATACCATGGATCTGCAATATCTCGATTGCTTCCAGCAAAACTTAATAAAGACGCAATTTTTGCATCAGTATTCCCTTGCATCATTCGCCTTATATTCATCATATTTTCTGAATCCATTCCAATGATGTAATCCGCATCGGCATCTACTGAAGATAATTGTCTCGAATACATTCCATCTGTCGAAATTCCTACTTTTGCTAATTGTTTTCTAGTACCAGAGTGAACAGGATTTCCTTGTTCCCAAGAACTTGTTGCTGCAGAATCAATAATGACTTGTTGTTCCAATCCTCTATCTTTTACCATTTGTCTAAACACGGCTTCCGCCATCGGTGAACGGCAAATATTTCCTAAACATACAAATACAACTTTCATCTACAACTCTCCTTTTCTCTTTCTGCCAGTATATCATATTTTAGAAAAATCGTCCTTTTCAAATCCATAACAAAAACACACGAAAGACTGTTTTGTTGTCTTTCGTGTGCTAGGATTAATCTAATTTAAAATAAGATAAATGACATAATTAACATAAATACTACACCAACAATCATTGGGACAGAGGTTCTTTTAACAATATCTAAAGGTTCTTGTTTTGTACTACCTGCAACAATCATAACAACTGCCGCAACAGGAGATACTGCACGTAATAAGTTCCCTGCTAATCCCATTGGAACTGTAACAGCATATGGACTAATATGAGCTGCAGTAGCTAAAGGAACCATTAGAGGAACCATTGCAAAGAAAAGTGCTGTACCACTACCACTTAATAATACAATTATTGCTGTAAAGATAACTAAAATCAATGGTAGTAATATTCCTGATGCACTAGTATTTTCCATGGATTTTTGAAGAACTGAAATGATGCCTATTCCTTTTAATCCACTAACAAAAACAGATGCTGCAATTAATAATATTACAATCCCCATAGAATTACCCATTCCTTTAAAGAAGAAATCTACATTATCAAATGTTTCTTTAACATTTTTTGTTCTTAATAATTCACAAATGATTGCAATAACAAAGGAAATAATTGCCACAATTTCAACTGAAACTTTTAAACTTGATCCTAGTAAAGAGTTAACTCCAAAAATCACTAACATAATCAAAATTGGCAACAATGGTAAACATGCATAGACAAATTTAGTGAATCCTGTAAACATTTTTTCACTTTCATTCGCAGAAGAATCTAAAACATAATCAATTTCACTAAATTGAATTGATCTATCACAATATTTTTGCCATAAGTAATGTGCAAGAGCCATAACTAATAGTGTTGGGACAGAAATAATCGCATGATAGTTAAAAACATATTCTGCCACAGGAATTCCTAATTCTTGTGCGATAGCAACATTATCTGATCCCAATGGAGTAGGCATTACTGTTGCAGTTGTTGCAATTACTGCTGCTGCTGTTAATGGACTCATTTTTGATTTTACTAATACTGGATACAAAGTAGCTAATAAAATTATAGCTAAATTCGAAGCACTTGGAATTACTAAAGATAATAAGTTACCTAACAAGAACACTACTGGAACTAAAAAATAAGATGATTTTACATGCTTTAATGGAGATGTTAAAACATTAACAGTTACTTCATTCGCTCCTATTTTATTCATATAGGCAGTATAACCACCCAAAATCAAAATGACTAATCCTGCTCCAGAAAGAGTTGATTTAAATTGGTTTACAACCGAAGTAAGTGGGTCAATAAATGCATTAACAGGTTCTTTAATTACTGGAATTCCTGTTAACGAAGCGATATATAAAAGTAATATACCTATTCCTAACATTGCAACTTTAATGTCTGCTTTTTTTAATAATAAATAAGTAACTAGGCCCACCGAACAAATTCCTAATAAAATTGTAACAATTGTACTCATAATATTCCTCCTTATCCTACTTTACATTTTTCTACTGCTGATACAAACCACTTTCTAAATTCATCAGCATTAACATCTATGGCAACAATCGCATTTTCTTCTTTACCCATTTTTTTATTTATATCAATTAAAGAAGCGCCCTGAGTAAATTCTCCTTTAGTTTCTATTGTGACATACTCACTAGACAATTGATATATTTCTGGTGCTAACAAATATGCAATAGCAGTGCTATCATACATCTTTAATCCTGTAGAAAAACTACCTCCTCTATATCGTTTAAATAGTGAATAAAACATATCTCCTGTAGGATTTAACTCTTTTATTTTTTCTGAAATTTCAGGATAAATTAATGCCTCCTTACCAATTTCTAAAGGACAAATCACTTTAGATACTGGAAAATCCATAACAATTTTTGCCGCTTCTGGATCAAAATGAAAATTATATTCAGAATATACCCCTGAATTACCTCTTCCAATGGCTCCCCCCATAATAACAATTTCCTTAACCTTTTCCAGATCATCTGGATAAGAATTTATTAATAAAGCTATATTTGTTAATGGCCCAATACAAACTAGTGTAATTTCTTTATTATTTTGTATTACTTGATGCATTGCTTCAACTGCATTTACATTCATTAATAAACTTGTATCAGGTTCTGGAAAATCATATCCTTCCATACCAGTCTTACCATGCACTGATTCAACTGACATCGCTGTTTTTAATAATGGTTTTTTTGCTCCTTTAGCTACAGGAACTTTTTTATTTAAAAATTTTAATAATTTCAACGCATTAGTTGTTACATTTTCTAATCCAACATTTCCTGCTACCGTTGTAATTAATTGAACGTCCAATTCTTTCGCATATAATGCTATTGCAATCGCAACTGCATCATCTATCCCAGGATCTGTATCAATAATAATTTTTCTCGTCATTTTACATTTTCTCCTCTATTTCCTCTAATGTTGGTACATAATCATGTGCATTTTCTCTTTCACATGCTAAAGCACCAGCCACTACCGAATATTGTATAATTTTTTCGATATTTTCTTCTTCTAACAATTTATATACAAACATTCCAAGAAAAGTGTCTCCCGCACCAGTTGTATCTACTACATTTACTCCAATCGAAGGTAATAACCCGTTTAAATTATTAGTTGAATAAAAAGCACCTTTTTCACCTAATGTGATAACAATATTTTTTACTCCACTCTCGTGCAGTTTGTTAGATGCAATTCTACAATTTTCTATATTTTCTGGATACTCCCCTGTTAGTAATTCTGCTTCAGATTGATTTAATATTAAATAATCAATTTCTTTTAATATCTCTTTTGGTATTCTTTTTGCCGGCGCTGGATTAACTACTACTATCATATTTTTCTTTTTAGCTAATTTTATAGCATACCAAATAGTTTCTAGCGGAATTTCAAATTGAACTAACAAAATATCATTCATATTTCCATCAATAAATTCCTCAACATCATGTTTAGAAACATTGTTATTAGCACCAGGAGCTAACAATATTCTATTGTCCATATTTTCATATATTATAATTGCTCTTCCGGTATAGGCAGTTGTATCCTTAATAATACTTTCAACATTAACTCCATTTTTTCTCATTTCATTTATTGCTTCTTCACCTTGGATTTCACAACCTACTCTTCCCAAAAAAAGAGTTGATGCTCCTAGTGAAGCTGCAACAATCGCTTGATTTGCTCCCTTCCCTCCAAAACTAATATGATAATTTTCACCATGTTTTGTTTCACCAGATTTTGGAATACTATCAATACTAATCTTTTCATCAATATTAATACTACCTACAACATATATTTTATTTTTCAACAAACATCACCATACCACTTCCAAACGTACCATTCGGTCGTTTTATAAATCCAAATCGTTCATAAAAGTTTTCTGTTCCACTCGTACTCATTAAACCAATATATGCATGATCACATCCTATCTTTTTAATTTGATTTAACAAATTTATTACTAATAATGTACCTACCCCCTTATTTTGAAATTCTGGATGGACAATTATATCTTTTAAAAAGAACACAATTCTTCCATCGCCTACAACTCTTCCTATTCCAACTAATTTATCTTTTGAATAAATTTTAATATTAATAATATCCTTTTCTAGAGCAAGCCTCACATCATTATATTCATACGGATAAAAGTTAACCAATTTATGCATTTCTAAATATTCCATTGCAGTTAAAGCATTATATATAATTCTCAATCTTATCACTCCTAACTTTAACTTTTGGTTAAACGTTTAACCTATTTTGTGATTTTATTATGCACCTTTTTGTTAGCGTTGTCAATTCTAAATTAAAAAATGAGCACATAATTCTTATGCACTCATTCGTTTTATAAATATGGTTTTAAATAAATTGTCTCTGTATAATCCCCTTCTTCTAAGGTTCTCTGTAACATTTTAACCGCTTCTTCTGCTAGTTGATTGATATTTTGATTTACAGAAGGTAATTGTATGCCAAACATTTCGGCATATTTTAAATTATCATATCCTATTATTTGAAAATCACTTATTTTTTTTATTTTATTAGCACTTAATATCCCATATGCCATTAAATCATTAAAACAAAAAATCCCACTATTTTCTTTTAAAATATCTGTTTCCATTCCTATTTTCATTCCAGATTCATAATGAAAATCACCTTCAAAATAATTAACTTTTATTTCCTTATCCGAATCCTCCAATGCATCTTTTACTCCTTTTAAACGTTCATTTGAAATAAAAGATGTTTTTTTCCCTGTAACTATTGATAGTTCCTTAACTCCTTTTTTTAGCAATAAACTAGTTGCCAGGAAGCCTCCTAATCTATTATCCGAGACAACTTGTCCTTTAGAAATACCTGTTACAAAACGGTCGACAAAAACTATTGCAGAATCTATTTTCATTATAAAATCTCTAAATTCTTGTAAATGTAAGTACGTTTCGTTTGCTACACAAATAATAATTCCATCTACTTGTCTTTCTAGAAATTCATTAATATGATTGATATCATTTTTAAAAATATCATTACTATTAGCAATTAATATTGAGTACCCTTTAGTACTCATTTCACGTTCAATAATTCTAACTAATTTAGAAAAAAACGGATTTTCAATATCTGGAATTAGTACCCCTATTGTTTTTGTTGGTGTTCCTAATAAACTTCTAGCTATTTTATTTGGTCTATAATTTAATTCTTTTGCTATTTTTTTTACTTCTTGTTTTTTGGCTTCAGATATTCTTGATGGTTTATCATTTAAAATAATAGAAACCGCAGCTGGGGAAATATTTGCAATTTTAGCAATATCTTTTAAAGTTACATTGGACATTTCATCACTCCATCTCTCTATTATTTTTATCTTATTGTAATGTTTTTTTCTATTTTTAACAATTAAATTCGTAGCTACACATTTAAAAATCGCCTTTTCTCAAAACGAAAAGGCGATTTAACTTCATTATTCCACTGTTACAGATTTTGCTAAGTTTCTTGGTTTATCAACATCTAATCCTTTACCAAGAGATGTGTAATAAGCAATCAATTGTGTTACTACAACACTTAAAATTGGTGCTAATTCCATTTGTACTTTTGGTAATACGATATCGTCTCCTTCACGTTCGCTTCCTTCCATGGCAATAACCATTGTTTTAGCTCCACGTGCTTTTACTTCTTCGATATTTCCTCTTGTATGGCTTGCAACTACTGGTTCACTTAATAAAGCAATAACTGGTGTGCCTTCTTCGATTAAGGCAATTGTACCATGTTTTAATTCTCCAGCTGCGAAACTTTCAGTTTGTACATATGAAATTTCTTTTAATTTCAATGCTGCTTCCATTGCTACATAATAATCTAAATGACGACCAATATAGAAGGCATTCACTGTATCTAATAAGTTTTGATCCACTAATTCTTTTACAACAGATTTTTCATCTAATACACCTTCGATAGCTGAAGCAATCACTGCTAATTCATGACTCATATCAAATGTTTGAGGACGTCCTTTTGTGCGACGTAAAACTTCTGCTAATACTGCCATTACTGTAATTTGTGCTGTATAAGCTTTTGTTGAAGCTACTGCAATTTCTGGTCCTGCATGAAGTAATAATGTATGAGATGCTTCACGAGATAATGTTGAACCTTTAACATTTGTAATCGTTAATGAAGGATAACCTTTTTCATTTACTTTTACTAATGCTTGACGGCTATCTGCTGTTTCTCCACTTTGTGTTAAGAAAATGAAGAATGGTTTTTCTGATAAAATTGGTTGATGGTATGCAAATTCACTTGCTAAAAATACTTCAACAGGAATTCCTGCTAATTGTTCTAATAAATATTTACCAATCCAACCAGCATGGTAACTTGTTCCGCATGCTACAACATAAACGCGATCGCTTTGTCCGATTTCTTCTAATAATTCGCTAGGAACTTCTAATTCACCAGCTTCATTCGTATATTCTTTAATAATACGACGTAATACGGCAGGTTGTTCATCCATTTCTTTTAACATGTAATGAGGATAAGCACCTTTTTCGATATCATCTGCATCTAATTCTGCTTTAAATGGTGCACGTTCTACTGCTTCACCATTAATCGTTTCAATCTCTACTTTATCTTTTGTAATCGTAATTAATTCTTCATCTTTAATTTCTAAGTAAGTATCTGTTTGAGAAATAGTTGCCATCGCATCTGAACAAATAACATTGAAGTCTTTTCCTACTCCGACTAATAGAGGACTCTTATGTTTTGCTGCATATAATACTCCTGGAGCTTGTTCATCTAATAAGCCGAATGCAAATGATCCACGAATTTCTTTTAAAGCACGACGGAAAGCTTCTTTACCAGATAAGCCTTCTTTTTCTGCAAAATATTCAACTAAATTCACTGCTACTTCTGTATCTGTTTGAGATTGGAAGTTTACATGTGATAAATAAGTTTCTTTTAATTCAGAGAAGTTTTCGATTACTCCATTATGAACTAAAGTAAAACGTCCATTTTGAGAACGATGTGGGTGAGCATTATTTTCTGTTGCTGGTCCATGAGTTGCCCAACGAGTATGCCCAATCCCTGCAAAAGCTGGAACTGATTCATCCACTGCTTCACGCAAGTTCGCAATACGTCCTACTTTTTTTACTAATTGTGTTGTACCATCAGCATCTGCGATAAATAATCCTGCTGAATCATATCCACGATATTCTAATTTTTCTAATCCATCTAAAATGACCGTTTGAATACGGTTATCTCCAATACATCCTACAATTCCACACATATTACATAGTCTCCTTTAATGAAGGGTTTCCTTCAAACAAATTTTTCATTGTTTCTGGTGCTTGCAAAAATTTTGTATCCCCGCAGAGATTTTTGTATATTGCTGTAGACTGCACTGCCTTGAGTCACCCGCCGAATATTTCGATAAACTCAATCCTCGTCACTTATCATTCTTAGTGATAAGCCTGGCGCTATCCTATGTTGCTACCTTTCTTAGCTATTTATTTTCAGAAACATGACTAATCATACACGATTTTGTACTTATTTGTCAAAACTCTCGAATTTTATATTTAATTTTATATATTTTTGTACGCAAAAAAGCCATAAGTCACGCATTCATAACTCATGGCCTTGATTACCTAAATCAGAATTCTTTATACACGAAAATGGGAAAATCTTACTGTTAAAACTCTGCAAGAATATTATAGTTTTCCTCTAACCATTGTTCGTCATTGAGATGTCTCTTACCTACAAAGTGTCCAATCGATAATTCATAAGGAACATCAGAGTTTTTATATTTCACTCGTAAATAATATTCTGAAATTCCTTTATAACTCTTCTTAAACTTATGAATACCGCGAATTTTATCCAACGATTCCACATAAAATTCTTCCGCATGAATAATTATATGCCCTTTATAAACTAATAAAGCAAAATCCTTCGAAACATACTCGGCATTTTCCACTAAAAGATTCATATGACCTTGAACTTCTGGAAACAGCTCGAATAATTCTTTATAATTCTTATAGTTATGATAAATAATTTTTCCAGATGCTACTAAAAATCCTAATCCCACAATAAGAAAAATTAAATCTTTTCCCATTTCAATCCATAAATCAAACTTATCAAATTCATCAAAATAGATATCTGTTCTTAGGCGTGATAGTTGATAGAGATAGCCTAATATTGTATCATTTTTCGCTTCTCTTTCTTTTTTCTTCGCTAAATTACTTTGCTGAAAAACAGTTTCAAAATCCTGCTGCATTTCCGGAGAAATCTTTACAATTTTTCTTCCTCTTCTTCCACGTGTAATTTCAGGAACGACTCTTATTTTTAATAAAATTAATTTATTTTCAAATGGTCTTGCTTTTGACAGTTTGCTAGCTTCCTCTGCAAGCTCGTCTAATTCAGCATTTCCTGATTTTAACATATGATAACCTAATTCATCTTCAATGATATAAAAGACTTCGTGTTCATTTGGTAATTCTACTTTTTCGATATCATAAATTCGAACTACTTGAACCTCATCTGTTTCCTTTTCATTAAAAGGCTGATTAATATAAATCTCTTCAATTGGTTCAGTATAACTAACAACATTTTTTAGCATAATAATAGAAGATATGAAAATGGTAACCAAACTAAAGAGCAAATATAATCTTGCCCCTTTTGTAATCCTTTTTTTTACTTTCATTTCTAACTCCTTTTTATTTGGAACATTTCGTTTCATTTAACAATATTTTACTCTAAATACTATTAAAATACTACTTTTTTCGAACAAAAAAGGCGAGATTTCTCTCGCCTTTTGAATCTCTTCTCTGATTAAGATTAAGCTTTACCAGTTGAACCGAAGATATCCATTGTTTCTTTAGTGATTTTAACGATTGCATCAAAACCAGGTTTAATGATTTTACGTGGATCATAAACTTCAGCGTCTGCATTTAATTTAGCACGAACTGCTGCAGTCCATTGTTGTTGTAATTCAGTGTTAACATTGATTTTAGCATGTCCACGTTCAATTGCTTTTTTGATTTGATATTCTGGAATACCTGATCCACCGTGTAATACTAATGGAGCACCAGTAGCTTCAGAAATAGCTAACATTTCGTCAAATCCTAATACAGGTTCACCAGCATAAGTTCCGTGAACTGAACCTAAAGCTGCTGCTAAAGCATCAATTTTAGCTTCATTTACCATACGTTCACATTCGTGTAAATCAGCGTATTGAATTCCTCCTGTAACGCCATCTTCAGTACCTCCTACAGTACCTACTTCAGCTTCTACAGAAGCGCCTTTTGGATGTGCATAAGCTACAACTTCTTTAGTTAATTCGATATTTTCATCAATTGGATAATGAGAGTGGTCAAACATTACTGAGCTGAAACCAGCATCAATATATTGTTTACATACATCAACTGATGAACCATGGTCTAAGTGTAATGCAACTGGAACAGTGATATCCATTGTTTCTAATAATGCATTAACCATAGCTGCAACTACTTTAGGGCCACCCATATATTTACCAGCACCTTCAGAAACTCCTAAGATGATTGGTGATTTTGCTTCTTGAGCAGCAGTTAGAACAGCTTGTGTCCATTCTAAGTTATTGATGTTGAATTGACCTACGGCATATTTACCTTCTTTAGCTTTGTTCAACATTTCTGTCATACTTACTAAACGACTCATTTTGTAATTTCCTCCTTATACTAGTACACTAGTATTTATTTTTACGACATCATTATAACCCAATTTCTATTAGATAGCTAGCAATTTGAAATATTATTATGAAATAATTTCATATTATATTTTCTTTTCATAATATTTCATATATTATCATTTTAATAAATAGCAGAATTTCCTTCAAATTTTTTCTAGAAATTTCCTCAATTTGCTTTATAATAGTGATAGAATAAACAATTTGGGAGGGATTGATATGAACCAACGTCAAAATAGTTCACATCATAAACGTGCTGTTAGAGAAGCTCGTCTAGCAAAATTATTATTTGCATTTATTGCAATAGCCTCACTTGCTATTGTCATTTTCATTTTAAATATTCCATCAATTATTAATAATGAAAATAAGCTATTAACTAAAAACATAACTACAAATCAGCAAAGTTCTTCAACAACTTCAGAAGATAAGGAAGTCCATACCGCTAGAATTACAGCTAGTGGAGATATGCTGTATCATGATATTGTTTATGGAAGTGCCTTTGATGGTCAAAGCTATGATTTTAAAAATGATTACGAGCAAATTACTCCACTCGTTTCCTCAGCTGATTTAGCTCTTGGAGACTTTGAAGGTACGATTAATCCAGACAGACCTTTAGCAGGATACCCTATTTTCAACGCACCAGAAGAAGTTGTTCAAAGTATTAAAGATGCTGGATACGATGTATTAGACTTAGCTCATAATCATATTTTAGACACAGGTATTAGTGGATTAAAATATACAGCTACAGCTTTTAGAAAAGCAGGATTAGATATTTTTGGAGTAAAAGTGGATCCAAATGAAGGAATTCTAGTGAAAGAAGTCAACGGAATTAAAGTTGCTATTTTAGGATTTTCATACGGATTCAACGGAATTGAAGCAAGTATTTCTAAAGAAGATTACGATAATCATTTATATGACTTAGACATGGATAAAGTAAAAGAGCAAATTGAAAAAGCTGAACAAATCGCTGATTTCACCATTATTATGCCTCAAATGGGAGTAGAATATCAGTTAACACCAACTGACGCGCAAGTCGATACTTATCATAAAATGATTGAATGGGGAGCAGATGTTGTATTTGGTGGTCACCCACACGTTGCTGAACCTACTGAAACTATCGAAAAAGATGGTCAAAAGAAATTCATCATTTATTCAATGGGGAACTTACTATCTAACCAAAGAATTGAAACATTAGATAAAATTTGGACAGAACGTGGCGTTATTATGGATATTACGATTCAAAAAGAAGGCAAACAAACGACCTTAACAAGTGTACAAGCACATCCAACATGGGTTTCTCGTACTCCAATTAATCGTACATTCCAAGGCTATCAAGCATACGATTATCAAGTATTCTTAGCAGAAGATTATTTACCAGGTGCAAAATACGCCAATACCGTAGATGAAACAACACGACAACGAATTGAAAAAGCCTATCATGAAATGTTAGAGTTACTGAATATTCAATTCTAAAACAAAAACCACACGACAAAAATCGTGTGGTTTTTTATATTCTTTAAAAAGCACTGTAGACAAATTCCGCTACATTTGAAAAATCTGCATGGAGTAAATATAAGCCTAACACAAGAAACAAAACATAAAATGCCATTGTCCATACAAATAGTTCATGCTTCTCACTAATTTTTTTGATAGAATTTATACATTTCTTCAGCAACTTCAGGCCATCCTTTCCATCCAGGGTGAACCGTATCATACATAAAATAAGGCTCATATTCTTTTTGTGTTAAATCCATAATTTTATATCCATATGAATTTGTAATCTCTGTTAATTTTTCCGAGTAAATCGCTCTTTGTTCTTTACCAATACCAATATAATCATACCAACGTCCATTAATTGGGAAATTAACGACTTCTACTTCTAAGCCTAATTCTTTAGCCATTTGTAACACCAGAGCATAATCGTCATATTCTGTTGATTGATCATATTTATAATTGGAATATTTATTTTTTAGTTTTTCCTTACGATTTTTAATTTCAGCATTATATTGGCGATTTTCAACATAAAATTCATTATTATCGGTTGCTTTTTTTGCTTCCTCTAAATATTTGTTTTGAATTTCATTCCAATCATAATTAGGAGTTTTTTCTCCACTAGATGGCATTGGTTTTACATGCCCTGTGAAATAAAAGGCAATTTTATTATTTAGCGCATATTTTTGAACATCCAACCAATTTAATAAATCATCTAAGACGTTACCTTTATGATCCAGCAAGCGACGTTTATACCGCTCAAAATTTTGATGTACAAATTTATTATCTTTAGATAATTCTAACACTCGATTGATAAATTTCTCTTTTGTTTCATGACTCAATTTAGGATTCTTCAATGTATAGTATACATGCTCATTTGATACACGACTTAAAAATGCTTTTGGATTCATTCCATATTGATCAAACCAAATAAATGATTCACTTAAAATAAATTTATTTTTATGAATACTATCCGATAAGGAACCTAACATGGAAGCTTGAATAATATTTTGAAAATTCCCTCCACCTACAGCCATAATATGAAAATCATCATAATTAAAAAGATGCTTAATATGGAATGGATAATTACTAGGTGTACTCAATTCAGATGACCCAAAAACTACTAAAGTTTTATCATCTATATTATCTTTTATAATGTCTCTACTTTTGTATTTTGTATATTCAAAATTATAGCGAATACTATTATCACTCACATGATAATAATCTGCTAACTTTTGATTTAATACATGAACATATAAAACAAGAGTAAGAATTGCGAGCACCAAGGCTATTCCTAGGGCCTTTATCTTCTTCATTATTGTTTCACCCTAGTTTCGATATAATGAATAATTTTGTTTGGAGTATCAATCTCTTCGTAAGTAACTTCAGTTGGAGCTACTTCAATTCCAAACTCTTCCATTCGAACTAATAATTCAACAAAAGCTAATGAATCCATTAATCCTTCTTCTTTTAAATTAATGTCACGTTCTTCATAAATGACATCATCTTCGCAAATTTCTTCAATAATCGCTAATACTTTTTCTTCTAACATGATGTTCACCTCTCATTATTTCGTCAATAATTTTATAATAAATTCATATGGTTTCCCTGAGAAAATGAGTAAACCAATCATCACTAAATGCATCGTTACAAACCAACTAACAACTTTATAAGCTGTTTTCTGTTTATATTTTTTATAAAATTTAGATTTCTTTTGATACCATTCAAAGCCAGCCATTAAAACTCCATGATACACACCATAAATAATATAACTCCATGAAAGCCCATGCCAGAATCCCATGAATATCATATTTAGCATAAATGCTACCATTGCTGTTGTCAAACGAGTTTTAAACCATTTATGTCTCATTGACTTCATGACAATTCTTGAGAAAATAAAATCTCTTAACCATGTTGATAATGTAATGTGCCAACGATTCCAGAAATCCTTAATATCAATACTTAAAAATGGTTTATTAAAGTTCATCGGAGTTTGAATTCCCATTATATTACTTACACCGACAGCCATTAAGCTATATCCGGCAAAGTCGAAGAATAAGTAAAATGTATACAAATACATATAAGAAACAGTTGTAAATAACAATCCTCTATGTGGAATATGATTCATTGCTAAATACAAAAGACTAGACAATACAACTTTATAAACTAATCCTAATACTAATCTAAACAATCCTGTTCCTAATAACTCGATATATTCTGCTCTTGGAATCGTTTGATGAATATCTTCCATAAATCTTCTACTTCTATCAATTGGTCCCGAACTAATTGTTGGGAAAAATAATAAAAATTGAAGATAATCAATCAAGCCTACAGGCTCTTTTATAATTCCATCATACGTTTCAAAAATGATTTGTAACACTTTGAAAGTCATATATGAAATACCTAAAAAGCCTAAAATAGAAACTTTCCATACAATAACTGTTTTTGCAGCAATTAATAATAAACTCGCAAAAAACAATATAGGATATTTTGTAGATTTTTTTTCTCTAAAATGAAATCCTAATCGAACTAATAGATAAGTTTCTACAATGAAGATAATTAAGTTTATAAAATGGTTGGGTTGCTCTTTAAATACTGCAATGGCTATCCCAACTGACAGAACAAAAGTAATCCAATATACTGATTTTTCAAACAATCGTAATAGAATGACTGGAATCAATGCAAAAAACAATGTCCCAAAGAAATCTAAACCTTCAAAATACTCCATTCTATAACTCCTTTAATTTTTTCTTATCAATCTTACCATTATTATTTAATGGCATTTCATCTAAAAAGACGATTTTTTTAGGAATCATATATTCTGGAACATATTGTGCCAAATCTTGTTTTACTAATTTACCAGTAGCAAATCGACTTTCCACTGCTTCTGTATAAACAACATAAGAAATGATGGATTTAATTTTCCCATCTTCTGCATAAGATGGCACCGTTGCAGCTTGGCGAATTTTTGGATTTTTCAATAAATTATTATCAATATCCTCTAATTCAATACGATGTCCATGTAATTTGATTTGGAAATCAATACGACCTTCACAGAATAATAAATCTCCTTCAAAATGCCCTAAATCCCCTGTTTTATAACTACGTTCTCCTACTTCTGGGATAATAAAGCTCTTCTGAGTCATTTCTGGATTTTGATAATATCCATTCGCAACTGTATCCCCTTGGATAATGATTTCCCCACTCTGTTCTCCATCAATCGTAACGGTCGTTCCTGGTTTAATCACACCAACTGGTAAATTATTTGGGTATTGTTCCAAAATTTCTCTTGTAATCGATATCCATGTAATCATTACAGTAGATTCTGTTGGTCCATAAGTATTCACTACTTCAGCATTTGGGAAACGGTCTAATAATTTTTGAGCAGTTGTAGCAAATAATTTTTCACCACAAAAGACGAATTGATCCACTTGTGGTATTAATTCTTGATTAAAACTTGGATCCACTAAACACATTTCTGCAAATGAAGGCGTTGAAATCCAAACAGTTGCATTTGATTCTTTTAATGTATTGAAAAGCACTTTAAAATCTTGTAAGTGCTGTTTATCAATTTGAACTAATGGTGCATTCATATAAAGTGATGGCCATAAAGACATCACTGATAAGTCAAATGAAAATGGTGGATGCCCTAAAAAGACTTGACGTCCTTTATTTGTATAATAACCTGTATACCATTTCAAGAAGTTATTTAGATTTTCGTAAGTAATTGAAACTCCTTTTGGTTTACCTGTACTTCCTGATGTGAAAATAATATAGAAAATATCTTCATCTTTGACATAATATTTAGGGTCAATGCTTTGAGTTGTTGTATGAAGAATTTCTTTTGCAGCTGAAACATCCAATAACGGAGTTTCTAATTCAATCTCTTCACTTGTTAACACTACTGGTGACTGCACTGTTGCAACAATATCTTGTACACGGTCAATCGGTGTATTTACATCCACTGGACAAAATGCACGTCCTGATTTAACACAAGCTAAGAAATAAACGAGCATCATTGGATGCTTATGACCATAAACTACGATTGGTTGTCTATTTTCTTGTAATCTTTCTTGTAAATAAAATGCTAGTTTATCAGAGTATTCCCAATATTGCGCTGGAGATAATTCCTCTTCTAAAAATAAATCATGACGATAGATTTTTTCAGTTTTCCCCTTAAAACTTGATAGTCGATCTAATAACTTTTCAAACACCGTATTCATTTCCCTTCTTTATCATCTAATCGTCTCACAGCCAAAGTCTAGACTGTCACATAATAAAAGTATACCATATTATAGATTTTCTGAAAATCTTAATCCTTAAAATAGCACGCTTTTATAAGGAAAAATACTAAAATTCTTCACATATTAGAATTTTTTCTTTAAACTCTCATCTTTTTTTAAACAAATAAAAAGGTTGGAGAAAACTTCCAACCTTTCATCTTCTATAAAACTAATAGTCCAGCACCGATAATTCCATTATCACCTTTAATCGTAGATGTAACTGTACGTTTTAATACATGTTTTTGCTCAGCATGTAAACAAGTCTCTAAAATTTCTTTAACTAATTCAATATAGTCCGGATTATAATTCGATACACTTCCCCCAAATACAATCACATGTGGATCTAATAAGCAAATCATCGCATGCAAACTACTTGCTATTCCGCTCGCAGCTTGGCGAATAATATCTGTAGCTATTTCATCATCTTGACGCCATCTTTCGAACACATCTTTAGTAGTCACAGAAGGATCTTGATATAATTCTTGAGCTTTCTTTTGAATTCCAACCCCTGAACAAGCTTCTTCTAAGCTCATCCATTGATCAAAGAAATGAACCGGAATAAATCCAATTTCACCTGAGAAACCTGCTCCTCTAAGAATTTCATTATGAACAATATTCGTTGCTGCAATCCCTGTTGATAGAGTAACATACGCAAACATTTCTTTTTCTGTTAAATTTTGCAGGCGATACTCTGCGTAAGCAGCTACTTTTACATCATTGTCAATTTTTACTGGAATATTACCATAGACTTCTTGCAATCTTTTTACAATAGGGAAATTTGGCCATGGAATATTATTTTGGAAAACTGCTATTCCATTCTCTACATCTACTTTCCCTGGCAACCCAATTCCAATTCCTTCCATCTCTTCGATTGAAAACGGATGTTCGTTTAACTCTTCATTAATTAATCGAACAACTTGTTCAAATAAAGTTTCAGCACTTTCGACTTCACTAGGTGCTTGTCGACGACTTACAATTTCTCCCTTGTTATTAATAATAGCAACTGCTACTTTTGTTCCTCCAATATCAACACCAATTGATTGTTTCATTAAAACCTCTCCTTTTCATTAAATCGTTTTCATCGTTATTGTAGACCTGTTTGAAGTTTTTTGCAATGTAAATTTTTAAATAAAAGAAAAGACTTTCTATTTTAGGAATAACATAAAACACTCCTTTTATAGAAAGTCAAAATCTAATCATTATTTTTGCGATTTAATTTCAGTGATTAAGTCATTTAAATCTTCTTCAGTAAATTGATATTTTTCACCACAGAAATGACAGACAATTTCTGCACCATGATCTTCATCAATTAAATGTTGCAAGTCTTCTATCCCAATCGATAATAATCCAGCACTAAATCTTTCTCTAGTACAAGGGCAATGAAATTCGACAGGTAATTCTTCCAACACTTTAATATTTTCTTTACCTAATAAACGATTTAACAAATCAATTGGTTCTTCTTGTTGATCAATCAATTTTGAAACAAGAGGCATTTCACTAATACGTCTTTCAATTTCTACAATTGTTTCTTCACTAGCTCCAGGAAGTAATTGAATCATAAATCCACCTGCAGCACGAACCGATTCATCCGGATTTACTAATACAGAAACTCCAACTGCTCCATTAATTTGTTCTGAGACAGCTAAATAGTAAGTGAAGTCCATTCCTAATTCACCATCTACAATTGGAATTTGTCCAGAAAAAGGTTCTTTCATTTGTAAATCTTTAATAACGGTAATCGTCCCGTTAGTCCCCACAACACCACGTACATCTAACTTTCCTTTTTCATTTAAAGGCAAACTTACATGTGGATTGGAAATATATCCTCTCATTTGACCTAAACCATTTGCTTCTGCCATAATTTTCCCACCAGGACCATCACCATTCACTTGAACCGTAATTTTTTCTTTTCCTTTTAGACTAGTTGCTAATAATTGCGTCCCAATCATAGTACGTCCTAATGCCGCTGTAGCTGCACTCCAAGTGTCATGACGTTTTTGCGCTTGCGATACTGCTTCAGTCGCTACAATCGCAACTGCTTTTACTTCATCATTAAAAGCTAATACTTTTAATAAATGATCTTTCATTCTTCATTCCTTCTTTCCTTCATAAAAGAAAAGTGGGAAAGAAAAGCGTTGACTTTCCCTTCTCACTTTCTTGTCATTATTCTAAATCATCTTTTGAATCAGATTCTTCTTCAGAGTCATCTTGTTTTGATGCTTCACGTTTTGCTAAAGCTTTTTTAGCTTCTTCAAAACTAGCTGCTTCCGATTCACTTGGATACTCTTCTTCAACGTCTTCTGTTGGCATTTCTCCAGTTTCAAACAACGCTTTAATCGTACGTTCATCAAGAGTTTCTAATTCTAATAATTTTTCTGCAATTAATGTTAATTGCTCTTTATGTTCTTCTAAAATTTGTAACGCTTGTGCGTAAGCTTCTTTCATAATAGAACGAACCGCATTATCAATTTCAAATGCTACTTGATCAGAATAAGCTTTTGTATGACCATAATCTCGTCCAATAAAGACTTGATGATTCCCTTCATATTGAACTGTTCCTAATTCATCATACATTCCGTATTCTGTAATCATACTACGAACAATTCCTGTTGCTTGCTCAAAATCATTACTTGCTCCTGTTGTTTTCTCATTAAAGATAAACTCTTCAGCAGCACGTCCACCAAGTAAACCAACCACTTGTTCGAATAATTCTTTCTTAGTCATTAAGAAGCGATCTTCTTTTGGAAGCATAATCGCATATCCACCTGCACGTCCACGAGGAACAATTGTCACTTTATGAACGACACGTGCATCACTTAATACCATCCCAACGATTGTATGACCAGCTTCGTGGAAAGCAACCATTTTACGTTCTTTTTCACTAATTGCACGATCTTTTTTCGCTGGACCGGCAATGACACGGTCATGTGCTTCATCCACATCTAACTTGTCAATCACTTTTTTATCTCTTCTTGCAGCTACTAATGCAGCTTCATTTAATAAGTTTTCTAATTCTGCACCAGAAAAACCTGGAGTTTGTTGAGCAATAACTTTTAAGTCCACTTCTTTTGCTAATTTTTTATTTCTAGCATGAACTTTCAGAATTGCTTCACGTCCTTTAACATCTGGACGACCTACTAAAATTTGACGGTCAAAACGTCCTGGACGTAATAAAGCTGGGTCTAATACATCTGAACGGTTTGTTGCAGCAATAACGATAACGCCTTCTGTTCCCTCAAAACCATCCATTTCAACTAATAATTGGTTCAGAGTTTGTTCACGTTCATCGTGACCTCCACCCATACCAGTACCACGTTGACGACCTACAGCATCAATTTCATCAATAAAGATAATAGCTGGAGCATTTTTCTTCGCATTTTCAAATAAATCACGAACACGGCTTGCCCCTACCCCTACGAACATTTCCACAAATTCAGAACCTGAAATTGAGAAGAATGGGACATTCGCTTCACCAGCAACTGCTTTTGCTAATAAAGTTTTACCTGTCCCTGGAGGGCCTTCTAATAACACCCCTGCAGGAATACGTGCTCCAAGAGCTGTAAATTTACGAGGATCTTTTAAGAATTCTACTACTTCTACTAATTCTTGTTTTTCTTCTTCCGCTCCTGCTACATCAGAGAAACGAACTTTTACTTTTTGTTTGTTTTGATCTGTAGCTTTAGAACGACCAAAGTTCATCACACCACGTGGGCCACCTTGTCCCATTTGGCTAGATAATAAGTTAAACATTAAGAATCCAAAAATTCCTAATGGCACAACTAATTGTAAGAAAAGTGATAACCAAATTCCTGATTGACTTTCAGGAAGAGTAGTAATTTGAGTTCCTGCTTGTTGTGCAGCATTATTAATTTCGGTTACAGTTCCATCATTTGGTAAAACTGTTGTTTTGAAATTAGAAGTTTTAGAAGATCTCTTA
The DNA here is from genome assembly GCF_963545075.1 of uncultured Granulicatella sp. Classification (GTDB taxonomy): domain Bacteria; phylum Bacillota; class Bacilli; order Lactobacillales; family Aerococcaceae; genus Granulicatella. The sequence continues at coordinate 5,137 of NZ_CAUUHX010000022.1, read as the reverse complement.
TCAAAAATTGCTAATCCTTTAGAGGATGTATTTGAATTTTCTTTAGCTTCTTTATATTCTCCTGTAATAGTATATACAGAGTTTGCATATTGCATTTTAATTTCTTTAATGTCACCTTTTTTCAATTCTTGAACGAATTGTGTATAGCTGACTTCTGTTGTTTGTCCATTAGATCCTTGATTAAACCAAGAAACTAAACCAACAATTGCCACAAAAATCATAATATACATTAGACCATTACGAAATATTTGACGATTATTATTTGTATTCATTTTTCCTCCTACAATTCATAGATTGTTGTATCAAACAGTGTATCACACTTGAAAGTGTTTGACCATTTCTGATAATTAATTTAAACAAATCTTATGATTCATACACTTCTGGTTTTAATACTCCAATATATGGTAAGTTTCTTAATCCTTGTTTGTAATCTAAACCATAGCCAACTACAAATTTATTTGGAACTTCTACTCCAACATAATCCGCATCAATTGCGATAACACGACGTTCTTGTTTATCCAATAATGTTACGATTTTAACACTTGCAGCTTGACGATGTTTTAATAACTCAACGATATGAGCTAAAGTACGACCTGTATCAATAATATCTTCTACAATTAATACATGACGATCTTTTACACTTTGATCTAAGTCTTTCAAAATACGAACTTCACCACTTGATTCAAAGGCATCTCCATAACTAGATACATCCATAAAATCCACTTCTAAATCACAATCCATTGCACGAACAAGATCTGCCATAAAGAAAATTGCTCCCTTTAAAATACAGATGACTAAAGGATTTTTATCTTGATATTCTGCTGTTAAAGTTTTCCCTAGTTTTTCAATTGTTTCTTCTAATTCTTTCTTGCTGACAACTACTTCTGCAATATAATTATCTAACATGTTAGCACCTCTTCTTTATTTCTATAAACTATTCTTATTCTATCAGTTTCTTTCCTTTTGGACAATGGTTGTGTTTGACGAAATCCTAATATGGCGATGATTTCTTTTGAAGAATTTTCTACAACCCATAATTTTTCCCTTAATTCACGAGGAATTTTTTGATTAATACACCATCTTCTAATACTTTGATGTTGATTTTCATTTAAAAGAAATCGATCATTCGGCTTTCTTCTACGAATTGTTAATGGAAATTCTTCACTCGATACAAACATTTCCCAACCCTTTTCTGCTGTAAAAGACACAATTTCATCTTCTGATAACACCATATCTTCTAATTGAACACCCTCTACTCTTATTTCTTGATAAGGAATTTCAATATTTTCTTCTTTTATAATCAGCAATTGATGATATCTTTTTTGGAAAATCCAACCTTTTGGTAAATTTAAACTCAATTGAGAAGTATCAGATACTATTGCAGTTTGAATATCTGACACATTTTTGGTACTCAACAAACCTCCAAGCTTTTTGGATAATTCTACTAAAATAACTTTTTGCATTCCTACTGGTTGCTTCACAAAAGTTTTCTGATTCCAAGACCATCCAACAGATAATTCTACTAACTCTTGTTCCATCCATTGATAGGCAAGATTCAATATCAATTCTTGTTGTTCTTGCAACGTTTTCGTAAATTCTTGAATTTTTTGATTGAATTTAGGATTTTCCTGTTTTAAAACCGGAATAATTTCCTGTCTAAATCGATTTCTAGTATATTCTAGACTGCTGTTACTTGCATCTTCTCGATAAGGTATTTGATGAATCGAAGCATACTCGTATAAATCTTGTTTATCCACTGTTAAAAAAGGGCGAATGAGATAGCCATTACCAAAAGAACGAATTGGCTTCATTCCAGCAATTCCTTCAAGCGTACTTCCTCTTGTTAATTTCATTAAGACCGTTTCTACTTGATCGTCTGCATGATGAGCCACCACGACATAGGAAGCTTTATGTTTATTCATAGACTCTTCTAGTTTTTGATATCGAAACTTTCTTGCTTTTTCTTCAATTCCTACAGTCTGCGCAACACCTTGTTCCCAATGAAAAACTTCTAAAGGAATATTCCTTTCGCTACAAAAGTTTCTAACCATCTCTTCTTCTTCATCTGATTCTTTTCGAAGATGATGATGAATATGAATAACTGAAAAATGTAATGTTGAAAACTTATTTTGAAGCTCAAAAAAAATCTCCAATAACACCATTGAATCCACTCCACCTGAAACAGCTAATAAAAAAAATTCCTGTTTCCAATTAGGAACAAACTTCGTTAAAAATGTTTCCACTTCCTTCATTCAAACACCTCCCATCTGATTAATCTCTTCCAATGACAAAAATGAGACTGGATATTTCCAGCCTCATTTGGATACTTTATTATGAACGACGTCCGCCACGTCCACCACGTTTACCTTCTGTGTTACGTTTTAATGAAGTTAAACGATCTTCAGAATCTTTTAAGAAGGAACTCATCATCGCATCAAAATCATTCACTTTTGCTTGTGACGGAGATTTTTTCTCAAATGATGGAGCTGATTTAGCTGAATAAGGCTTTTTAGAGCCTTGACCTTCTTGATTACGTGGAGCTGATTTTTGGAATTTTGGTTTCTCTTCAACAGTTTCTTCAGAAAAATCAGCACTTGCACGACGAATCGATAAACTTACTTTTCCGTCTCCAGCAATTTCCATTACTTTTACTTGTACTTCATCTCCAACTGTCAATACATCTTTAATATCTTTAATATAAGAATTAGATACTTCACTAATGTGAACTAAACCTGTTTTACGGTTTCCTAAATCCACAAAAGCCCCAAAATTTGTAATACCAGTTACTTTACCAGGTAAAATATTCCCTACCTCAATTGACATATAAAAAGCGTTCCTCCTTCAACTTTTGCTTTTATACACACGCTCGACGAGTATAAAAGATTATTTCATAAACTTCATAGCACTAAGCAATCATTAATGACGAGATTGATTGTCTTTTGCTTGTTGTATTTTATTTTGCGCAGCATCATCAGGTGTATTAAAAATTATTTCTCCTGATTTACTTAAATAATATTCACTTCGTGCAAGTTTTGCTACATAATCATCTTGTTGTAATAATTCAACTTGTTGAACTAAAGATTTTTGTTGTTCTTTTACTTTTGCTTCTTCTTTTTTTGCTTCTACAATTTGTGCTTCAATCTTACTAGCTTGGTTTAATTGTCCAACAATTTGTAAGATTAAAGATCCCGCAATTGCTATCACTACAGCCATAAGTAATGAATGCCACACAGCTACTCTTTTCCAAACAGCTACTTTAGATAAATGAACATCTTTATGCAATTTTTTCTTTTTTGCTTTAAACGCAATAATGTTACTATTTTCTTGTTGCTGTTTATTCACTGCACTGACTCCTTTAATGATTATATGACGAGTATAACAAGAATATGATAACTAGTCTATGCTTTTAGGAAAATTTTATAAAAAAACTCTTTCTTAGCTAGAAAATGCTAGCTAAGAAAGAGTTTGCTATTTCAGATAAATCTTATTCGTTAATATTCTTCTGTCTTGAACTTAATTTTCTTCACTTCTAAATCAGAATGTTGTTCTTCCATATACTCTTGAATTTTCTCAATTATAATCTCTTCATCATGTTCTACACGCAAAATCAATTCATATTGACCATCATCCAATTCCTTTGCTTCAACTTGAATCGATTGATAATCTTCTAAATGACAAAAATCATAAATTTTCTGCATGATTGCTACATCTGGAACTAAACAATGAATACTTACTTGACGATTTTGTGCCTTCAATGGAGATTCGTGCGTCAACAACTGTATTATGACAACAATGGCTGCACAAACGACTCCAAAAATCCACAATCCTCCACCAATCGCTAAACCAATCCCAGCTGTTGCCCAAATTCCTGAAGCTGTTGTAATTCCGCTGATTTTCTTATCTCTCATAAAGATAATACCACCACCGATAAAGCTGATGCCACTAACAACTTGCGCAGCTACACGAGCTGTATCAAATTTTGATGTATCTAAAAATGCTTCTTTAGAAATTAGCATCATTAACGCTGAAGTTAACGCTACAATGACGTGAGTTTTAATTCCTGCTTGTTTATTTCTTGACTTTCGTTCATGTCCAATAGCCCATCCACATAAGCAAGCTAGAATAATGGCTATTAAATGTCTAACTTCTAATATTGCATCAAAATTTCTACTTAAAATTGTTTCTACCATACTTGCTCCTTTCATGAACATTGAATTTTTGTACTGTCATCAAAATGATAACGTGCCCATTATTCTATGCTTTTCTTCCATAATTGTCAAGAAATCTTATCTTTCAATTTAGGCATCATGAATTGGAGTAAATATAATCATCATTATTTAGAGATACTTATGATTGAATCTCTCTTCAACATAAAGATATCGTAAACCAACTTTAATAAGCTTCCTATTAGAATCAAAATTCCAAAAGCTATCCATAACATTTGAAGATTCATCGTTCCAAGAAACAAACCTCTAAGTACTTGACCAATTTGAAGTGCACTTGCATAATCCATCACCTCTACTCCAAAAGAAAAAATATCAAAAAATACATTAATAATCATAATAATTTGAAAATTAATAAAGATAGACTCCAGCTTCCATTCATTATCCCGTTGCTTGTTTAGATTATTCATCCATAAAATCATCACTCCTACAACAGCATAAACTATCGTTAAGTCCGCAATTACAGAAAAAGGAGATAACTGAAGCGTTGGAATCGTACCCTTTAAAATCATTGGAGCAAACAAAACAGATATCAACAATAATTCAAACGCTAAAATTCCTTTTTTAATTTTTAAAGATAGTTTCATCATACTAACCATTGCACATAAAAAAACGAAACAACTTTCTCCTATCGCTCTCCACGATACAGACGTCACTTCGACAATTCCCTTTGTACTAAAGTACAAGCCAAATAAAAACATAAGAATTGACGTAACTATTGCAACACTCATATACACTTTACTAACTTTATTCATCTTCCTCATCCTTTCTCTGACTAAATATAAAATAGTTATTTTCTTCACATACAGTATAATGAAAACAATTTTCTTTCTCAATATGTTCTCTGTTTAAGTTTTTCTGGCTCATCGACAAATTCTGTTGGTGAATCAAATTTAACACCAAATTAAGTCTTT
>NZ_CAUUHX010000021.1:0-27873 GCF_963545075.1 uncultured Granulicatella sp. | reverse complement strand
CAGCTCCAGCAGCAGGTGTATTCCAATTCAAATTACCAGATATCGGTGAAGGAATTGCAGAAGGTGAAATCGTAAAAATTGATGTTAAAGTAGGCGACACAATCGCTGAAGATGATATTTTATTTGAAGTACAAAATGACAAATCTGTAGAAGAAATTCCATCTCCAGTAAGCGGAACAATTACTGCAGTTTTAGTATCTGAAGGAACAGTAGCACGTGTAGGAGATGTTATTGTTGAAATCGCAGCTGAAGGAGTTGCACCAGTTGCAGCGCCATCAGCACCAGCGGCTCCAGCAGCTAGTCCAGCTCCAGCAGCGGCAGCAGCGGCTCCAGCACAACCAACAGGAGTTCCAGCAGCAAGCAATCCTGGTAAATTAGTACTAGCAATGCCTTCAGTACGTCAATATGCACGCGAAAAAGGTGTTGATATCACAGCAGTTGTTCCAACTGGTAAAGGTGGACGTGTAACTCGTGAAGATATCGATAACTTCGGTGGCGCACCAGTTGCAGCTCCTGCAGTAGAAGCAGCACCAGCAGCTCAAGCGGCAGCACCTGCTTCAGCACCAGCACCAGCGGCTCCAGCTGCTAAAGCAGAACCAGCTAAACCATTTGTAGGTTCAGCAGAACGTGAAGAACGTGTGAAATTAACTCCAATGCGTAAAGCAATTTCTAAAGCTATGGTAAATAGCAAACATACAGCTCCTCACGTAACATTACATGATCAAGTTGAAGTTTCTAAATTATGGGATCACCGTAAGAAATTTAAAGATGTTGCTGCAGCACAAGGTACTAAGTTAACATTCTTACCATATGTTGTTAAAGCATTAGCAGTAGCAATGAAGAAATTCCCAGTATTAAATGCTTCAATTGATGACGCTACACAAGAAATTGTTTACAAAAACTACATCAATATCGGTATTGCAACTGATACAGATTTAGGATTATTCGTTCCAAATATTAAAGATGCAAATACTAAGAGCATGTTCGGAATTGCTGATGAAATCAATGCATTAGCAGCTAAAGCTCACGAAGGTAAATTAACTGCAGCTGATATGGGACACGGAACAATTACAATTTCAAATATTGGTTCAGTAGGTGGCGGCTGGTTTACACCAGTTATTAACTACCCTGAAGTAGCTATCTTAGGTGTAGGTACAATCGTTCGTGAACCAGTTATTAACGAAAACGATGAAATCGTAATCGGACGTAACATGAAATTATCATTAAGTTTCGACCACCGTATCGTGGACGGAGCTACTGCTCAAAAAGCAATGAACGAATTAAAACGTTTATTAGCTGATCCAGAATTATTATTAATGGAAGCTTAATTATAAACTAGTAGTACGACGTAAACCCTTCGGTCTACGTCGTATCACTATTGAAAACTTTTAAGAGGTGAAAAAGATGGTAGTAGGCGATTTCGCTATTGAACTAGATACAGTCGTAATTGGTGCCGGCCCTGGTGGGTATGTTGCTGCAATTCGTGCAGCGCAAGAAGGACAAAAAGTTGCGATTATTGAAAAAGAATATATTGGTGGTGTGTGTTTAAACGTTGGATGTATTCCATCTAAAGCATTAATTTCTGCAGGACATCATTATCAAGAAGCTCAACATTCTGAAGTTTTCGGAGTAACTGCTAAAGAAGTAGTATTAGATTTTGCTAAAACTCAAGAATGGAAAGATAATCAAGTAGTTAAAAAATTAACTTCTGGTATTGAGTACTTATTAAAGAAAAATAAAGTGGAGATCATTCGTGGAGAAGCTTTCCTAGTAGATGACCACACATTACGTGTTGTGACAGAAGATTCTGCTCAAACATACTCATTCAACCATGCAATTGTTGCAACTGGTAGCCGTCCAATTGAAATCAAAGGATTCAAATTTGGTGGACGTGTCATCGATTCAACTGGTGGTTTAGGATTAAAAGATGTTCCTAAAAAATTAGTTGTCATCGGTGGTGGAGTAATCGGTTCAGAATTAGGTGGAGCTTATGCTAACTTAGGTTCTGAAGTTACAATTTTAGAAGGTGCTCCAAGCATTCTTTCTATGTTTGATAAAGACATGGTGAAATTAGTTGAAGATGATTTTGCTAAAAAAGGTGTTACAGTTATTACTTCTGCAATGGCTAAAGAAGCTGTTGATAATGGCGATAGCGTAACCGTTAAATTCGAAGTAGATGGTAAAGAACAATCAATCGTTGCTGATTACGTAATGGTTGCTGTAGGACGCCGTCCAAACACTGATGAATTAGGATTAGATGTTGTAGGTGTTGAAATGACTGAACGTGGTTTAGTAAAAGTAGACAACCAAGGACGTACAAATATTAAAAACATTTTTGCAATCGGGGATATCGTTCCTGGTGCAGCATTAGCACATAAAGCTAGTTACGAAGGTAAAGTTGCTGCTGAAGCAATCTCAGGTAAACCAGTTGCTGTTGACTATCGTGCAATGCCAGCTGTTGCCTTCACTGATCCAGAATTAGCTTCTGTTGGTTATACTCAACAACAAGCTAAAGATGCTGGATTAAAAGTGAAAGCTTCTAAATTCCCTCTAGCAGGAAATGGTCGTGCTATTTCATTAAATGCAACAGAAGGTTTTGTTCGTTTAATTACAACAAAAGATGACAACGTAATCGTTGGTGCACAAGTTGCCGGCGTTGGCGCAAGTGACTTAATCGCTGAATTAGGTTTAGCTGTTGAAGCTGGTATGAATGCAGAAGATATCGCATTAACAATTCACTCACATCCATCATTAGCTGAAGTTATTATGGATACAGCTGAATTAGCATTAGGTATGCCAATTCATATTTAATAAACATTACGTTTGGAAGACCGAGATTTCTCGGTCTTTTTTGTGTTTCTAGAACATTTTGAGTTGCGTAACATTCCTAATAGGTATAAAATAGAAAGTACTTTTTAAAGAAGGAGAGATGGCATGGAAGAAATTATAGATCAGAAGTTTAATAAAACAGAGCTAAGAATGAATATTTTTCATATTGTATGGCCTGTTTTTATTGAAGTGTTATTAGGATCTTTATTCGGAATGGTCGATATGATGATGGTAGGTCGTATTTCAGAACATGCAGCTCAAGCAGTATCTGCTGTTGGAATGACGAACCAACCCGTTTTTTTAGGATTGAGTTTTGTACAAGCATTAAATGTTGGGGGAACAGCCATCATTGCTCGTTATTATGGAGCGAAGAAATATAAAAATATTAGTCTAGTATTAAAACATGTCATGTTACTAGCAATGGTAGGATTTGTACTTCCTATTTCAGTGTTAATGATTGTATTAGCTCCCAATGTATTATCCTTTTTAGGGGCAGATTCTTCTGTTATTGAAGTTGGGTCAGGATATTTTAGAGTGATTATGATTGGATTTATTTTTCAATCCTTTTCATTTACGATGACTGCCGCTTTGCGTGGAATTGGTGAAACAAAAATTCCGATGCGTAATAATTTAATTGCGAATAGTTTAAATGTACTTGGGAATGCTGTATTAATTTATGGTTTATTTGGTTTCCCAGTGCTTGGAGTAACTGGAGCAGCTATTTCAACAGCATTAAGTAATGTCATTGCGATGTCGTTAAACTTAAGGTATGTGTTATCTAAAAAGAGTGTTTTATATTTGGATTTTAAAGAAAAATTCCAATTTCGTTTTGAAATGATGAAAGATTTAATTCGAATCGGATTGCCGACTGCTTTAGAACAATTAGCATTAAGAGTGGGGATTATTTCATTTTTAAATATTGTTTCTGGATTGGGGACAAATGTTTATGCGGCGCATCAAATTTCATTAAATATTTTAAATCTAACTTATTCACCTGCTCAAGCTTTTGGAATTACAGCTTCCACTTTAATGGGGCAATCTCTTGGAGCGAAAAATGAACAATTGGCAAGAATGTATACAAGAATGTGTCAACGAATAGGTTTTGTCATTGCCATCGGGATGTCACTATTTATCTTTTTTGGTTCGAAAACTTTAGCAGAATTTTACTCCACAGACACTGAAATTATTCGAAATACAATGATTGCCTTAACAATTGTAGCATTTGTTCAACCGTTCCAAAGTCATCAATTAATTACCTCTGGAGCACTAAGAGGAGCAGGGGATACTGTTTGGCCTCTGATTGCCATTTTTGTAGGGTCAGTGTTAATTCGAGTTAGTTTAGGTTATGTATTTGTCAATATATTTTACCTTGGTCTAGCAGGAGCTTGGTATGCGGTATTCATTGATCAATTTATTCGTTGGCTTATTATTTTATTTAGATTTAAATCAGGAAACTGGAAGAATATTCGTATTAACTTAGAATAGTAGATGCAAGAATAAGCCTTTTTATTTTAATGAAAAAGGTGTATACTAAACAGTGTACTTTTTTGAGGAGGGACTTATTTGGCAAATTATAGTTATCCATTAGACTTGGATTGGACTCACCAAGAAATGTCAACGGTCATTGCATTATGGAATGCCGTAGAAGATGCTTATGAACGTGGAATTGAAACTGAAGTATTTATCAAACGATATAAAGATTTCAAAACTATTGTAAAAAGTATCGGCGAGGAAAAGAGACTTGGTAAAGAATTTGAATCGGTTTCTGGATATAGTTTATATCGTGTGGTTCAAATGAGTAAAAATACTTCAAAAAGAATTAAAATGGAACAATAGAAAGGATGTTAGTTATGGATTTATTTGCAACACATTTATTAGTCAATGATTGGATTATGGAGGCTGGAAATAAAATTCGTCATAGCTTTGGTGAATCAATTACAGTTGATACAAAAACTAGTCGTAATGACTTAGTAACGAATGTTGATAAAGAAATCGAACAATTTTTAATTTCAAAAATTCGTGAACAATTCCCAACACATAAAATTATGGGAGAAGAAGGATTCGGTGACGAATTAACTTCAATGGACGGATATGTATGGTTAATCGATCCAATCGATGGCACATTAAACTTTGTAAAACGTCAAGAAGATTTTGGGATTATGGTTGCCTTATATAAAGATGGCGTTGGTTTATTAGGTTACATTTATGATGTTATGCGTGACCGCTTTGTTTATGGGATTAAAGACTACGGTGCTTATTGCAATGGACGTCGTTTATCTAAGCCAGAAGTTCATAGTATCGGTGATAGCTCTATTAACGTAAACGGATTTATGTTATTAGAAGCAAATGAAAAAGAAGCATCAATGATTCGTAAAGCAATGGTCACTCGTACTTATGGAGCTTCTTCAATTGAACATATCCAAGTAGTATTAGGAAAATCTGTTGCTTATGTTTCAACATTACTAGCACCATGGGATATTGCTGCTGGTATGGTAATTGCAAAAGAATTAGATTTACACTATAGTACGGTAGATGGAAAAGAAGTTGACTTCTTAGTACCAAACAAAAAGACTACAGGGGTTATCTGTTCAAAAGATATTGCTGAAGAAATTATTGCAGCATTTAAATAATCACAATAGAGTCGTAAGATTTTACGGCTCTTATTTATAAGGAGAAGTTATGAATATTGCAGTTTATTGTGCCGCTAGTCAGAGTAGTCTTAGTTTTGCTGAAAAAACTGAAGAACTAGGACTTTGGATAGCGAATATGAATCACACACTTGTTTACGGTGGAGGAAATACTGGCTTAATGGGAGTGATTGCAACTTCTGTTATGAATGCAGGTGGACAAGTCATTGGCGTCATGCCACAATTTTTTGTGGATCGTGAAATCGCAAAAAAAGATATCACCAAACTTCATATTGTTGAAACGATGTCAGAACGTAAAAATAAAGAGATTGAATTAAGTGAAGTGTATATTGCACTTCCGGGAGGTCCAGGAACACTCGAAGAAATTGCAGAAGTCGTTTCATGGGTAAGAGTTGGTCAAACAAATGGAATCTGTATTTTTTATAATATAGAAGGGTATTATGATCATTTAGAAGCTTTTTTCAATCATATGGTAACAACAAATCTACTAAGCGAAGAAGATAGAAGTCAAATACATTTTGCAAAGTCACTAGAAGAAATTGAAAAATTAATCGAAAACTACGAAAAGCGTTAGATGTGAGTCTGACGCTTTTTAATATTTGATTAAAAAGTTTATATTATCAGTTTTTTGAATAGTATTGAGGTTATAATAATGAGAGAAGGAAAGGGTTAGAGTTATTTTTTCGAGTTGCAAAACGAGGTGGATATTCAATGAAAAAAAGTATTATTTTGTTATTGTTATTAGTAACCTGTATCTTTGCCTTTTATAATTTGCTAGGGAACAATAGAAATGAGCTTTCTGAATTAGGGACTTCTGTTCAAAATGTAAAATTGGACTATAAAAGTGAGAGAGGATTTGGAAATGACCGATTTGATATTTACTCTTTTTCTTTAGAGGATGAAGTTAACTTTAATAATGATGATGCTAATCTTGAAGTGATTTATCAAAAAGAATTTAGTAATATCTTTAATACTGAAAGTAAAAAGAACCAAATATTAAAAGAAAAGCAAAATCAAATAGAGAATTTGTTAAAGGAGAAACGTTTTAGTTATAAATACGTTGTCCTAAAAGGAACTAAAAAATTGTATTTGTATGATGCGGTATCAAACAAAGGATATTGTTTCATACTAACGATTTAATATTTGTTGTATAATCATTAAAGGAAATTTTAAATAAAGGAGATAGTAAAGTGAGATACATTCTTTTACTACGTGGAATAAATGTTGGTGGTAAGAATAAAGTAGCAATGAGTGAATTGAAAGTATTATTAGAAAGTTTAAACTTTGAAAATGTTCATTCATATATTAATAGTGGGAATTTATTTTTTAGCAGTAGTGATACATTCGATACTTGTATTTGTAAAATAAAAGATTTACTAGAAAGTCATTATGAGTTTTCAATTTCTTTTGCTCTATTGACGAAAGAAGAATATTTAAAAGAAAAAGCAAACTTACCAGAGTGGTGGAATGAAGAGTTGGCTAGAAGAGATGTATTATTCTTTTCTTATCAATTAGATAAAAGCTCGATATTAGAGTTCCTTAACAAAGCAAACTTTCATAATGAGGTAGTATATATAGGGAATCATGCTGTTTTTTGGGGAAAATTCGATGAAGCAGAGTATCTAAAAACAACTTACCATAAACAGTTAATAAAGCAAGATTTTTATAAAAAGATTACGATTCGAAATGGAAACACGTTTGAAAAAATAGCTCAAATTTTAGAAACTGAAAAATAGTTCTAATTTTCATCGAAATTGGTATTATCAATAATTCTAATAATTTGACATTTAATTTCTTTATCGTTACAATTTATCTAAAGATAGAAATATCTCAAATACTTGTTGCTCCTTAAAAGGCAACTAAAATAAGTTTAAGCTCAAATATCTGTCGCTTCTCGATATGCGACTCATAAATAATCGAGTTCAAATATTTAGGCTCCGTTCATTTGAATGGAGCCTTTTTTGGGAGGAACTATGGATACAGGACATTTTTATTTTATAAAAGATCAATATTTTATAGATTTTCCAGATTCAAAACTAATGAAGAATAAAGAAACTGTGAATGGAAAAGTTCATAACCGACCATGTTTTTACGCTTTTTTAGATAAAACAACTGGATTATATTGGATGATTCCTTTTTCTTCACAAGTTACTAAATTTCAGAGAATATATGATGCTAAAATTGAAAAATTTGGAAGATGCGATACTATAATATTTGGAGAAGTGCTTGGGCATAAAAAGGCTTTTCTTATCCAAAATATGTGTCCAATTAATGCTGCATATATAAAGAATGAGTATATTGATTTTATTTCTAAAAAACCAGTAAAAGTAAATAAAAAATTAGAAAAGCAATTGCAACAAAAGGCTTCAAAAGTTCTTGCGTTATATAAACATGGGAAAAAATTGATTTTTCCAGATGTTTTAAAAATTGAAAAGATTTTACTTCAAAAAGTATTAGAGTAAAACTCGAATATTTAGCTTTTTAGAATATCAAAAATAATAAAAGCGTTTATGCCATTTATTGCACCATGTTTTCATAGCAATTGGCATAAACGCTAGTTTTTGTTATAATTAGAAAGTGAGTTTACAAGCAGGAGGATGGCAATGGAAATTGAAAAGACAACGCAGATGAATTTGTTGTTAGAATTTTATGGCAAACTTTTGACTGAAAAACAACTAGGATATATGGAATTATATTACGGGGAAGATTATTCTCTTGGAGAAATTGCAGAAGAATTCGAGGTTAGTCGACAAGCCGTATATGATAATATTCGACGATCTGCTCAATTATTAGAAGATTATGAACAAGAATTACATTTAGTAAATGATTTTTATAAAAGACAAGCTATCTATGATGGAATTGAACAGCATATCAAAGAACATTATCCAAATGATCGTCAATTGCAACAATTGATGACAGACTTACAAGAAATGAATAAATAAGCCTGATTGAGGAGTGAGAAAATGGCATTTGAAGGATTATCAGATCGCTTGCAAAATGCGATGGGTTCGGTAACAAAAAAAGGAAAAATTACCGAAGCTGATTTAAAACAAATGATGCGTGAAGTTCGTTTAGCGTTATTAGAAGCAGACGTTAACTTCAAAGTTGTAAAAGATTTTGTACGAAAAGTAAATGAACGTGCTTTAGGTTCTAATGTATTAGAAGCATTATCTCCAGCACAACAAGTTGTAAAAATTGTTAATGAAGAATTAACAGAATTAATGGGGGGAGAGCAAGCTCCATTCCAATTTTCACCAAAACCACCTACTGTTGTAATGATGGTCGGTTTACAAGGGGCAGGTAAAACAACGACTGCTGGTAAATTAGCTTCATTTTTAGCGAAACGTGAAAACAAACGTCCATTATTAGTAGCTGCCGACGTATACCGTCCAGCCGCTATTGATCAATTACAAACTTTAGGGAAACAATTAAATTATCCAGTATTTTCATTAGGAACTGATGTTAATCCTGTTGAGATTGCTAGACAAGCGATTGAACGTGCGACTATTGAAGGTCGTGACTTAGTTATCATCGATACGGCAGGTCGTTTACATATCGATGAAGCTTTAATGGAAGAATTACAAAATATTAAAGCTGTTGCAAATCCAAATGAAATCTTATTAGTAGTTGACGCAATGACAGGGCAAGATGCTGTGAATGTTGCTGAAACATTTAATGAGCGTTTAGATATTACAGGGGTTATTTTAACAAAATTAGATGGGGACACACGTGGTGGTGCAGCTCTATCGATTCGTTCTGTAACAGGAAAACCAATTAAATTCTCTGGTCGTGGTGAAAAATTAGAAGATTTCGAAATTTTCTATCCTGAACGTATGGCTTCTCGTATTCTAGGTATGGGCGATATCATGACATTAATTGAAAAAGCTCAACAAGATTTTGATGAAGCAAAAGCTCAAGAAATGGCGGATAAAATTAAAGCTAATACATTTGACTTTAATGATTTTATTGATCAATTAGATCAAGTGAACAAAATGGGACCATTGGAAGATATCTTAAAGATGATTCCAGGGTTAAATAAAATTCCAGGATTAAATGATTTAAAAGTGGATCCAAAAGATACAGCACGTATGAAAGCTATTGTCTTATCAATGACTCCAGCAGAACGTGAAAATCCAGATATTTTATCTCAAGCAAGACGTAAAAGAATTGCCGCAGGGTCAGCTCGTCCATTGGCAGAAGTAAACCGTTTGATTAAACAATTTAATGAATCGAAAAAAATGATGAATCAAATGTCAAATGGAAATATGCAAGCGATGGAATCAATGATGGGACAATTAGGCATGGGTGGTGGCCGTAATAAATTAGGTCAAATTGCTATGCAACAATATGCTCGTCGTCAAAAACAAAATAAATTGAAAAAATTAAAGAAAAAACGTTAATTTATAGAAGGAGAGTTTGCAATGTCAAAACAAGTATTATTCATTAATGGTTCATTAAGAAAAGAATCTTTTAACCAAACTATTATTGATTATGTACAAGAAAAATTAGTTGAAAAAGGCTATCAAACAAAGCAAATTAGTTTTAAAGATGTACCATTTTTCAGTCAAGATATTGAATTCCCAGCTCCTGCTATTGTAGAAGAGTATCGTGGTGATTTTGAAGCGTCTCAAGCTGTTTGGATTGTGTCTCCTGAATATAACGGAAGTTTACCAGGAAGTTTAAAAAATGGCTTAGACTGGATGTCTCGTTCATTAGATATTACTTCTTATGCACCTCCTGCTTATATTGATGGCAAATTAATTGCTTTCAGTAGTGCTGCAGGACATTCTGGTGGAGAAAATGTTTTACGAGCTCTAACAGAATTAGCCACTAAAATGCGTATGAATCCACTAGAAAAAACAGTAGGACTTCATATTGGAGCAGGATTCCAAACAGGTGTTTTAACTCTATCAGATGAAGATAAATCTGAATTAGAAAAACAAGTGGAATTATTAGTGGAAGCATTAGAAAAATAATAGATGAATCGATTGGACCAGGCCTTTGTCTGGTCTTTTTTCTTCATACCTGAAATAGTTTTCAGTGGCTTTTTACAAATGAAATATGGTAAGATAATTGGCTATGGATTTTTAGTGAAATGTATAGCAATAAATTGAAAGGATGTAACATGAATGAATAATGAAAAATGGCATGTATTGCCAGCAGTAATTGCGACAGCCATTATGAGTTTCTGTGGTGTATTAATTGAAACGGCAATGAATGTAACATTTCCGACATTAATGCAAGAGTTTCAGACAACTTCATCTGGAATCCAATGGGTTACAACAGGTTATTTATTAGCCATTGCGATTGTTGTGCCTATTTCTGCGTATTTAGTACGTAATTTTACAACAAGACAATTATTTTTAGCTTCGAATTTAATTTTTATTTTAGGAGTTTTAATCAATTGTATTTCTCCAAATTTAATCATGTTGTTATTTGGAAGATTTTTACAAGGAGTCGGTACGGGGATTGCGCTACCATTAATGTTCCATATCGTATTAACGCAAGTTCCAATTGAGCAACATGGTACAGTGATTGGATTAGGTTCGATGACGACTGCCCTAGCACCACCGATTGGGCCAACTTTTGGTGGATTAGTTTCAGCTGCTTTAGGATGGAGATTTATTTATTGGATTTTAATTCCGTGTTTAGTGATTTCTTTAGTCATTGGTTTATGGGCAATTCCAAAAGAGAAGAGTATTCAAAAATCTCCATTTAATGTACTAGCATTTTTCTTCTTAGCGATTTGTTTAGCAAGTTTATTAATGGCTATTGAGCATTTATCTCTTGTATGGCTGTTGAGTGCAGTAGTAACAGGTGGATTATTTACATATTTCAACCGTAAAAATGCATTATTATCTTTTGCACCATTTAAAAATCATACGTTTAATGGAATGTTGTATGTAGTGTTAGCGTTCCAAGCAACAGTTCTAGGTTTATCATTTGTATATCCAAATTATTTACAATTAGGGCTAAATCAAAGTGTGACAACCGCTGGACTATTTATGTTCCCTGGTGCAGCAATGGTTGCTTTATTATCTCCTGTTTCAGGAAAATGGTTTGATGTGAAAGGACCGTTGAAGCCTTTATTAACAGGTTTAATTTTAGCAAGTATTGGTGGATTATTGATTAGCATCTTCTTTGAACATTTAGCGATTCTTCCATTATTAGCATTGAATATTATTTTAATGAGTGGTAATGGATTAGTAATGGGAAGCAATGTAACATTTTGTTTAATGCAATTAGATAAAGATGTTCAAGCAGATGGAAATAGTATCGTAAATACGTTGCAACAATTTACGGGTGCAATTTCCACAACAGTTGTAGCAAGAATTTTTTCTGCGAATATGGATCGACTACCATTTGCAGGAAAATATAGCTTAATGTTTATTACAAGTTTAATTTTATTAGCGTTAGTAATTTTTGTTGTTCAATATAAGAAGACAAGAAAGCCTAGCGAAGTTTAATTGAAATTATTTATTAAATGAGTTTCTATAGTAGCAAGGACGCCAGCA
The DNA here is from genome assembly GCF_963545075.1 of uncultured Granulicatella sp. Classification (GTDB taxonomy): domain Bacteria; phylum Bacillota; class Bacilli; order Lactobacillales; family Aerococcaceae; genus Granulicatella. The sequence continues at coordinate 15,881 of NZ_CAUUHX010000021.1, read as the reverse complement.
GCTTCGCGATGCGAATCTCATGGCTAAAAATCGAGCCTTGGTCTCGATTTTTCCTATAATATTGCCCTAAATTAGGGCAATATTACTGATGTTACTATGGAAACTCTTTGTATTTATGTCATAAATGAAATGACGTTTAAGATGTAATTAAATGACGGATAAACGTAAACAAAAATCAAATAGAAAAATTTATTTTGTCTGGAAGCTCATGGCTATTTTTATACTTTAGAAAGTCTTTTGGACTTCTAACTTCATAGGCAAGTTAGAATGCGTTTTCTTCATTCTATGATATAATCTTAATATATTATGAAAATAATATGGATTAAAATTAAGGAGCTGATGATTTGAAAAAGGCAATGGTTATTATTAACCCTACCTCTGGAGGAGAACAAGCATTAAATTACAAAGAAAAAATTGAGAATAAAGCAAAAGAATATTTTGAAGTTGTTGAAACACGAATTACTGAAAAGGCATTAGATGCAACTCATTTTGCTGAAGAAGCGGCTAAAGAAAAATATGAAGCTGTGATTGTTTTCGGTGGAGATGGCACGGTGAACGAGGTTGTTTCTGGTATTGCTGAAAAAGAATATATTCCAAAATTAGGGATTATTCCTGGAGGAACTGGTAATTTAATTACTAAATTAGTACAAATTGATCAAGATATCGATAAAGCAATCGAAAGTTTAGATTTTAATTTAACAAATAAAATTGATATTGGTAAAGCAAATGATCATTATTTTGGATATATCTTCAGTGTAGGTTCATTACCAGAAGCAATTCATAATGTAGAAATTGAAGATAAAACAAAATTTGGAATGTTTGCATATGCAATTAACACAGTAAAATCTGTTATTAGAGATGAAGTTTTCAATATTAAGGTTGAAACTGAAAATGGAAACTATGAAGGAGAAGCTAGTCAAGTATTAGTGTTATTATCGAACTATTTCTCTGATAAAAAGATATTTGATGAAAATAAAGTAGGTTATGCGAATATTTTAATTTTAAAAGATGCATCTATTTTCTCTAAATTATCATTAATTCCTGATTTATTAAAAGGGGATGTGGTAGAAAATGATAGTATTGAATATATTAAAGCAAAAACGATTAAAATTTCTTCTGATATTGAAATTGAATCAGATATCGATGGAGATCAATCAGATGATTTACCAGTTGAAATTAAAGTATTAGGAAATCATATTGAAATATATTCATATCCAATTGAAGAAGCATAAATAAATAAGATATTCTTTTAAAAAGTTTAGTTTTATTGAATCAAATAATGTTTTGCGTATATTAAATTCAAAAGAAAAAATTTCCTTTGTCTGCAAGGTCGCCAGCAGCCTCGCAAAGCGAGTCTCATGGCTAAAATTCGAGCCTAGGTCTCGAATTTTCCCTATAAAAATCCATAATAAATGGTTTTTTAGTAATGCAGCAAAGAAAATTTTTTCTTTTTGAATTTTATAAGAGAAAAGCGTAATTATTAGTACAAATTATATTTTTCAATCATTAGAATGTTGGCATATCATTTCTTCTTTTATTTGCAAGAGCATAGTGAACCTGTTACTCTAGTTTTAAATTATAGGAATAAGATAAAAGTAGTAAAAATATGTTGCTTATTTATGCGTATAGTTCGCCTTTAATAACTTAAATATATTTTATAAGGAGATATGCCTATATGGAAATTATAGATTTAAATGAAGAACAGGTTGAGAACATCGAAACAAGACTGAGTTTATTTGATAGAAACTATATCAGTTATAAAATGAACGGATACATTCGGATTGGTATTGAATCTGATGGTACACTAATTGCTGGTTTGGATGCCTGTATTACCGCATTTAAAATCCTCTATGTATCAACTGTTTTTGTTGATGTAGAATACAGGAGAAAAGGCATAGGTACCAAATTAATCTGTGAGATGGAAAAACGGGCAGCTGCAATGGGAGTTAATATCATCCGTTTAGATACATTTGACTGGCAGGGAAAAGAGTTTTACGAAGCATTGGGATATGAATGTGTTGGTCATTATGAAAATGCAGAAGATAAATATTCTGAATACTTTTTCGTGAAGAGACTTAATTGCTAATTCTGTTTTTTTATTTTGTTTGACTAATCTTATTGGTGAATCATATTGAGAATAGAAATGACTGTTTTATGCAAATAAAAATTCAAAGAAGAAAAAATTTTCTTTGTAGCTATAGTAAAAAAATTTGAGACCTAGGCTCGAATTTTAGCCATGAGACTCGCTATTCGAGGCTGCTGGCGGTCTAGCTTACAAAGGGAATTTTTTCTTCTTAAATTTTGTAAGTAAGAAGCAACAAAAAATAACAGCCTTCTAATTCATAACGTTCAAGAGTTAGAGGGCTGTTATTCATTACGCTTCTAATTTAAAATAATTCATTAAGTAGTGAGCTAATCCATCTTGATCATGTGGAAGTGGAGTAATATCATCAGCAATTGCTTTTAGGCTATCAATGGCATTATTCATGGCAACACCGTGCCCAGCAAATTCAATCATTTCTAAGTCATTATCTTCATCTCCAAAAGCTAAAACATCTTCTGTTGGAATTCCATAATAACGAGATAAATGTTGGATTCCTGTAGACTTATCGATACCATAAGTGACGATCTCTAGGCAAGGCATATCGCCTCCCCAAGTACGAACATCAATCGTGTGACCATAACGTTGCTTAATTTTTTCTTTAATGAAGGGTTGTTTTTCAATACTAGAAAAAACGGTAATAGCCGTTGGCTTTTCTAGTAACTGTGTATCTTTTTGTAATAAGATAGGTTGTTGATCTTTTGGATAGTAGGGTGAATCTGGAATATTTTCAATTGTTGCATATAAGTGGTGCTTTCCTTCTACCATAAAATAATCACATTCTAATTCTTTATGAAATTCCAACATATCAAAAACGATCTCTTCATCTAATGTTACGTGAAATTCTCCTTGCCAGTTTTCGTCATTTGGAATATGACATAGGGCACCATTGAAGTTTACTAGTGGCCCGCCTAATCCTAATTCTTCATATAAATGTTTTGAACTTCGATAAGGACGCCCAGTTACAATGGCGATTTTATGCCCAAGTTCTGTTAAACGATGTAAGGTTTGAATCGTAATGGGATTAAATTCTGATTGTCCATTTAAAGTTGTGCCATCTAAATCTAATGCAATTAATTTTGGTTTCATTATTTCCTCCTATAGTAATCTATATAATCGATTTGATTGACGAAAAGTTGTCAATTTAGTTACAATAACCTTGTAAGTATACCATATTTTTATGAAAATATGAAAGAAGAGGTTAGTTATGATTATTATTCAAGAAAAAAATATTGAAAATATTCCGATTTTAGAAATTGTTCAAGAGGAAAATAAAGATAAAAAGATTCCAACAGTTGTTTGTTATCATGGTTGGACTGGAAGTAAGGAAAACTGTATTCATTATGGAGCCATGCTTGCTAAAAATGGCATGCGCGCAATTTTACCAGATCAGCTATATCATGGAGAGCGAAAAACATCTGAATTAAATGGCTTTGAATTATGGGAAATTATTGGACAAAATGTTAAAGAATTTCCAACATTAGTTGGCGCCTATCAAAAAGAAAACTTAGTCGATCATAAAATAGGAGCGATTGGATTTAGTATGGGTGGAATGACGACTTATGCGTTATTGAAACATTTTCCATTTTTATATGCTGCCGTTAGTTTAATGGGAAATGCAGATCCAGTTGAATTTGCAAAATGGTCGATTACTTCAACTTGGATGAAAGATAAACCGGCAGTAGAATTAACTCCAGATTTAATGGAGAAATATATTCCACTTTTACAAGGTTTATCATTAGCAGAGAAACCTGAAACAATTGCAGGTCGTCCAGTTTTAATTTGGCATGGATTAGAAGATAAAAAAGTTCCATATTCATTAAACCGTGCATTTTATGATAAGATTAAAGATGAACCATTTGCTAGTCGTGTGAAATGGATTGAAACACCAGAAGTACCACACTTTGTTCCATTCAAAGTGATTGAAGCATCTGTAGAATTTTTAAAACAATCATTAGTAGAGGAGTAATCGTATGAGTGAAACAGCAGAAGCAATGAAGGAAAAAATTTTAGAAGCGTTAGAAACAGTGATTGACCCTGAATTAGGAATTGATATTGTTAATTTAGGATTAATTTATGGAGTAGAGCTAAATGAAGAAGGACATTGCCAAGTGAATTTAACACTAACAACAATGGGATGTCCATTAGCTGATATTATAACTGATGAAATTCATCGTGCCTTAAAGGGAATTGAAGAAATTAAAACAATTGAAGTTAAATTAGTATGGTACCCAGCTTGGTCTCCAGAAAAAATGTCTCGTTATGCGAGAATTGCATTAGGAATTCGATAATGAATAGAAAAGAAGGCTTAAAATCATGAGTAGATTTTAAGCCTTTTAGTTTGTAATTAGTTATTTTAATCTTCACCAGGTCGCATTGGTCGTTTATATTTACTTTTCGCTTCTTGACGAATGACTGTTTGAGGGCTCTTTCTTCCAGAGTTATAAGTTTTAAAAATTTCTTGCATACGTTGATCATCAAATAATTCTAAATTTTTATCAACAAAATGTAGAGCATCTTGTTGCCAGTCTGAATGATAATAATTAAATAATTCTGCAACAGCCATTCTTTTGTCTGTAGCACTTCCTTGGAAGTTAGGATCTGTAATTTCTGCTAAATATTGTTGCATTTTTGCAATTTTTTCTTTATCAAATTCAACCATAAATCTTCGCCTCTTTTCGATTATATTGTAACATAATTTGAAAGTCTGAAAAAGGAAAAGTTTATCGATGTAATAAGAGAATCCTGTCATTTTTCTAAGGGTATGACTGTCAAATTTATGGATATTTTAGTATACTATATAATTGAGTATGTATGTAGAAAAGAGGAGTAAAATGGCGAAGGATATGACATCTGGAAATCCGATGAAATTAATATCACGGTTTACGTTACCATTGTTAATAGGAAATGTTTTTCAACAGTTCTATAATATGGCAGATACTTATTTTGTTGGTAGATATATTGGGGTACAAGCACTTGCAGCAGTTGGTTCAACAGGAAGTATTGTATTCTTCATTATTGGTTTTGCCATTAGTATGACAGCTGGATTAGCGATTCCTCTTGCTCAGAAATATGGCGCTAAAGATATGCAAGGAGTAAAAAGAAGTTTCTATGTCTCAACATTAATTTCTGTAGGTGCTTCGATTCTATTGACGACATTAAGTATGCTGTTTTGTCGTCAAATTTTAGAAATCATGCAAACTCCTCCAGAAATTATTGACTATGCTTATGACTATTTAATGGTGATTTTTGCTGGTATTTTTGCTCAAATTGCATTTAATTTACTATCGAATATTATTCGAGCAATAGGGGATGCGAATACGCCGCTTTATTTCTTAGCGCTTTCTTGTGTATTAAATATTTTATTAGATTATGTATTTATTGTTCATTTAAATATGGGTGTTGGAGGTTCTGGATTTGCAACGGTAGTGAGTCAATTATTCTCAGCAGTATGTTGTTATATTTATATTAAAAAGAACATTCCAATTTTACATATTGAAAGAGAGTCCTTACATTTTACCAAAGACTTTTTAGTCCATCATATGAATATTTCGTTTCCAATGGGATTTCAATCTTCTATTATTGCCATTGGAACAATTACGGTACAAATTGTTTTGAATCGATTAGGACACGAAGCGGTGGCAGGATATACAGCTGCACAAAAGATTGACCAATTAGGAATTTTACCAATGATGTCATTTGGAATTACAATGGCAACTTATTCCGCACAAAATTATGGTGCAAAATTATATGACCGTATTTGGAAAGGGGTTAGAGATTGTATTAAACTTTCTCTTACTTTTAGTTTTTGCGTAGGATTCATTTTAATTCTATTTAGTCCTCATTTTATGAGAATGTTTGTAGGAGAAGGACATGAAGCTGTTGTGGAATATGGAAGGCTATATATTTTAGCAAATTCTATCTGTTACGGTATTTTATCGTTATTATTTATTTATCGATATACATTACAAGGAGTAGGTAAAACTGTGATTCCAACCATTGCTGGAATGATGGAATTAATGATGCGAGTTTTTGCTGCATTAGTGTTAACTCAAACTTTCGGCTACATTGGATTAACAACTGCAAACCCATTAGCGTGGTTTGGATCAGTCGTTCCATTAGCCATTACGTATTATGCTTTTAAAAGAAAATTTCAACGTTACAGTTCACTTAAGGAGGGATAAGGATGAAATCTGATATTCAAATTGCTCAAGAAGCTGTTATGAAACCAATTATTGATATAGCTTCAAGTATTGGCTTAGAAGAAGAACAAATCGAGTTTTATGGGAAATATAAAGCAAAAATTGATATGAATCGAATTTCTAAGGAGCAAAGAGGAAAATTAGTATTAGTTACAGCGATGAGTCCAACTCCTGCAGGAGAAGGGAAATCAACCGTTACGATAGGATTAGCAGATGCTTTTACAAAATTAGGTAAAAAGTCCATTATTGCGCTTCGTGAACCTTCGTTAGGACCAGTAATGGGGATTAAAGGAGGAGCTTGTGGCGGAGGATATGCACAAGTTGTTCCAATGGAAGAAATTAATTTACATTTTACAGGTGATATGCATGCGTTAACTTGTGCTACAAATGCATTAGCTGCATTGATTGACAATCATATTTATCAAGGAAATGAATTACAAATTGATAGTAGAAGAGTCATTTGGAAAAGAGCTGTAGACTTAAATGATCGCGCTCTACGACAAGTTATTGTAGGATTAGGGGGCCCTATTCAAGGCATTCCACGTGAAGATGGATTTGACATTACGGTTGCGAGTGAAATGATGGCGATTTTATGTTTAGCAACAGATTTAAAAAACTTGAAACAAAGATTAGAAAATATTGTTATTGGGTACACTTTTGAAAAAGTTCCCGTTACGGTGAAAGATTTAAATGTTCAAGGAGCTTTAACATTATTATTAAAAGATGCGTTAAAACCGAATTTAGTTCAAACATTAGAACATACGCCTGCAATTGTTCATGGTGGGCCGTTTGCCAATATTGCACATGGATGTAATAGTGTGATAGCGACCAATGCAGCTCTAGCACTTGGAGAAATTGTTGTAACAGAAGCTGGATTTGGAGCTGATTTAGGAGCTCAGAAATTTTTAGATATTAAAGTTCCTCAATTACAAAAAGCACCTGATGTAGTTGTCATTGTGGCTACGATTCGTTCGCTTAAAATGCATGGAGGAGTTTCCCTTTCTGGATTAACAGAAGGAGAAAATTTAGAAGCTTTAGAAAAAGGCTTTGCTAATTTAGAAAAACATATTGAAAATATGACACAACATTATGGATTACCAGCTGTTGTTGCGTTAAATGAATTTGTAACAGATACCCGACAAGAAAAGGAATTAGTACAAACTCTTTGTCAGAAAAAAGGGATTTCTTGTATCTCTACTTCTGTATGGGAAAATGGTGGAAATGGTGGAGTAGCATTAGCAAAAGAAGTGTTACACTTATTCGAAAATACAACACCCCAATTTCATTCAGTCTGTGAAGAAAACAGTTCGATTGAAGAACAAATAGAGGCGATCGCAACTAAAATTTATGGAGCAAATTCTGTTCAATATACAAAAGAAGCGAAATTACAATTAAAACAGTTAGAGAAAAATGGTTGGAATCATTTGCCAGTTTGTATTGCTAAAACACAATATTCTTTCTCAGATGATGCGACTTTATTAGGAAGACCAACAGGATTTGAATTAACAGTTCGTTCGCTTGTTCCTAAATTAGGAGCAGGATTTGTTGTCGCTTTAACGGGCAACATATTAACAATGCCAGGATTGCCGAAGAAACCAGCTGCATTAGAGATGGATGTATTAGAAGACGGTAGAACGACCGGTTTATTTTAATGATAAAAGGAGAGTATTATGAAAGATTTTCGAGTAGATCATTTGAAAAAAACATATGGTGCTAAAACATTATTAGCAGATGTTTCGTTCATTATTAATGAAGGAGAACATGTGGGCTTAATTGGTCAAAACGGTACCGGAAAAAGCTCACTATTAAATATTTTAGCCGGAATAGATGAAGCAGAAAGTGGTACGATTACTTGTTCAAATGATTTTAGAATTGGGTATCTTTCGCAAAATCCCTCTTTAAATCCTGAACATACGGTATTTGAAGCCATATATCAATCTGATAATCCATTATTGAGATTAGTGCACGATTATGAATGGAGTGTTGAACAATTACAACAGCATCCACAAGATGAAAAATATTTAAAACAATTTGAAGCGTTAGAACAAAAAATGAATCAAGTGGATGGATGGCAATATGAAGTGAAAATTAAATCCATTTTACAACACGTAGGAATTGAAGATATTCATCAACAAATTTCTATATTATCTGGTGGGCAAAAGAAACGAGTAGGTCTTGCCAAAGTTTTAATGGAAGAGCCGGATTTATTATTATTAGATGAGCCGACAAACCACTTAGATATGCAAGCAATTCAATGGTTGGAACAATATTTAGCTGCGTATAAAGGTTCCTTACTATTAGTTACTCATGATCGTTATTTCTTAGAACGTGTTGTTGACCATATGTTTGAATTAACTCAAGGGAGAATTGAAGCCTATGATGGGAATTATCAATCATATTTGGAACAAAAATCTCAACGAGAACAAATTGCACAAAAGATATCTCATAAACAACAACGCTTATACCAGCAAGAATTGCAATGGATGAGACAAGGTGCCAAGGCTAGAACAACAAAACAACAAGCTCGAATTCAACGATTCGAACAATTAGAAAAAGAAGTGAAACAAACAGATTCTAAAGAATCGTTAGCAATTCGCTTTGACCAAACAAGAATTGGAAAACGAGTATTTCAATTAAAAGATGTCAGCTTAGAAATAGGAGATAAGTCGATTGTTCGTTCACTAGAATGGATTATTCAAAGCCAAGCAAGAATTGGAATTGTTGGAGAAAATGGTGTCGGAAAATCTACTTTCCTAAATGCTCTTGCAGGTCTATATCCATTTAGTGAAGGAGAACTGACTGTTGGAGATACAGTTCGCTTAGCTTACTATAAGCAACAAGATGAAGATATTCCAATGGATAAGCAATTAGTGCAATATTTAAGAGAATATGCCGAAGAAGTTCGTCAAAAAAATGGTGAAGTAGCTTCGATTACGGAATTATTAGAAACATTTTTATTCCCACGTTATATGCATGGAGCATTAATTGGTACGTTATCAGGTGGAGAAAGAAGAAGATTATATTTATTACGTTTACTAATGACAAAACCAAATGTATTATTACTCGATGAACCAACGAATGATTTAGATATTGATACATTAACCGTCTTAGAAGATTATTTAGATGAATTTAATGGTGCAGTCATCGTAGTTTCTCACGACCGTTATTTCTTAGATAAAACAATGGATCAATTATTTGTCATTAAAGGACAAGGAAATACAGAATTGTATTATGGTTCTATGAGTGATTTCTTAGAAAAACAAGGTGAGTTAACAGTAGAAGAAACTAAAACAGTTGAAGCTCCAAAAGTAGCTGAAACACCGAAACCTTCGACTCCAGAAAAAGCTAAAAAGATGACGTATCATGAGAAAAAAGAATGGGAAGAAATTGAAGGAAAAATTGCTGGATTAGAAGAATCCATTGAAGAAATTCAAGAAGCAATGAACCAACAAGCACAAGATTTTGCTAAATTACAAGAATTACAAACACAATTAGAAACATTAGAAGAAGAGTTAGCTAATGCCTACGAAAGATGGGAATATTTAGCTGAATTAGTTTAACAGTAGGGAGCTCGTCAGATGAAACAATATTTAGAATTACTAGAAAAAATTAAACAAGAAGGAGTTGAAAAATCAGACCGTACAGGTACTGGAACAAAGAGTATTTTTGGTTATCAAATGCGATTTGATTTGTCTAAAGGATTTCCAATTTTAACGACTAAAAGAGTTCCATTTGGACTCATTAAAAGTGAGTTATTATGGTTTATTAAAGGAGATACAAATATCCGTTATTTATTACAACATAATAATCATATTTGGGATGAGTGGGCTTTTAAACGTTATGTAGAGTCTCCTGATTATACTGGAGAAGATATGACAGATTTTGGTCGTAGAAGTTTACAAGACCCAGATTTTAAAGAAGTGTATGAAAAAGAATTAGAAACATTTTGCCAAAGAATTTTAAATGAGGATGACTTTTCTGCAAAATATGGAGAATTAGGAAATATTTATGGTTCACAGTGGAGACATTGGAAAACAACTCAAGGAGAAACAATTGACCAATTAGCGCAAGTGATTGAAATGTTGAAGACATCACCTGATTCAAGAAGATTATTAGTATCAGCATGGAATCCAGAAGATGTTCCAAGTATGGCTTTACCTCCATGTCACACAATGTTTCAATTTTATGTGGCAGATGGTAAGTTAAGCTGTCAATTATATCAACGTAGTGCAGATGTCTTCTTAGGCGTACCATTTAATATTGCGAGTTATGCATTATTAACGCATTTAATTGCAAACGAAGTAGGATTAGAAGTTGGAGAGTTTGTTCATACTTTAGGAGATGCTCACTTGTATTTAAATCACTTAGAGCAAGTAGATCTTCAATTAAGCCGTGAACCTTTTGAATTACCACAATTAGTGTTAAAACATCCTGAAAAATCATTATATGATTTAGAAGTTGCTGACGTTGTATTGGAAGGATATGAATGTCATCCAACGATTAAAGCACCAATCGCTGTTTAATCCAAAGGAGGAAATTGCATGTTAATTTATATTTGGTCACAAGATGAAAATGGTCTAATTGGAAAAGAAGGAGTTTTACCATGGCACTTATCAAATGACTTGAAATATTTCAAAGAAGTCACATTAGATCAAACGATTGTTATGGGGCGCAATACTTTTGAAGGTATGGGGAAGAGATTATTACCAAGAAGACATAGCATCATTGTATCTTATCAAGCAGATTATGATGCAAATGGAGCAGAAGTTGTTACTGATATTGAAACTTTAGTAGAAGATGCCAAACATGAAGATATTTACATTATTGGTGGAGCAGTATTATTTGATTCTTTAAAACATGAAGTCAATACACTTTATTGCACAAAAATTCATGCGCAATTTGATGGAGATACGTATTTTCCAAAAGATTTTCCATGGGAAAAATTTGTAAAAGTCAAAAGTATGGATGGAACAGTGGATGAAAAAAATATTTATCCACATACCTTTGAAATTTATCAAAAAATTGAGGATTAACAATGTTGACTTGGAATGAAATTTTAGCAGAAGAAATGAAAAAAGACTATTATCAGGAGTTGCAAGCTTTTGTTCAAAAAAGAAGAGAAGAAGTCAGAGTATTTCCTGAAGAAAAAAATGTTTTCAGAGCTTTAGAATTAACACCATTTGAGTCAGTGAAAGTCGTTATTTTAGGACAAGATCCTTATCATGGATTTGGTCAAGCTCATGGATTAAGCTTTTCTGTTCAAAAAGGAATCCCACTTCCTCCATCCCTAAAAAATATTTATAAAGAATTACAAGAGGATATCGGGGGCGGTCTTCCAACAGAAGGAGATTTATCTCATTGGGCACAACAAGGAGTATTATTGTTAAATACTGTTTTAACAGTAGAAGAAGGAAATGCAAATAGTCATAAAGGAAAAGGTTGGGAAAGATTAACGAATCGATTGATTGAGTCTTTAAACGAATTGAACCATCCAGTGATTTTCATCCTCTGGGGTAAACCAGCTCAGGATAAGGAAAAACTGATTACAAATCCGAGTCATGTTATTTTAAAAGCTCCTCATCCAAGTCCGTTATCTGCTTATCGAGGGTTCTTTGGAAGTAAACCATTTAGTAAAGTAAATGACATCTTAATCCAACAAGGACAAACTCCTATTTGTTGGAAGGAATAAAAGGAGAATGATATGAAAAATCGCTTTTTTAAACTCTTTCTTTTATGGATGACCTCGTTAACATTTGTTGCTTGTTCAACGAATACCCAACAAGGAACAACTACGACAACTGCTAAGGTTGAAAAATCTCATGATTTGCCAGAATCTCTATTACCGTTTAAAAAAGAAAAACAATTGGTATTAGGGGAATTGGATTCTTATAAACGTTCGACACAAGCACATATTCAATTACGATATGATGATAAGCCAACAGAACAAAGAGAAAGCAAAATTAATGTTGATCCAGTAGGATGGCATAACTTTAAATTCCCAATCGATTATTCAGGAAAAGAAGCTTGGTTCATGAACCGTGGGCATTTAGTCGGTTATCAATTTAGTGGACTAAATGATGAACTTAGAAATTTAACACCTATGACAGCATACTTAAATACAGGAAGTATGACAGGAACAGATGAAAAAAATCCTGCAGGAATGTTATTTTATGAAGAAAAATTAGCTGCATGGTTAAAACAAAATAAAAATGCATGGCTAGATTATCGAGTAACACCGCTTTATACAGATTCAGAACTAATTCCACGCCAAGTAGAGTTACAATATGCTGGAATATCTGCTAATGGAAGATTGATTCCGATTCAATTTAATACTTCCATTGAAGAAGTGAATGAAGATGGAACAACTAGAGTCATTTTAAATAATGATGCACCAAATGGAACATTAGATTATCAAACAGGTTTAGCGGAACCAACTATAACAAGTGAGCACCAAGAGACCACTCAAAGTGCTGCTAAAAGTAAAAATGACCGTACAGTATATGTTGCAAACGAAGGAAAAGCTACGGTATATTGGTATGACAAAAAAAATATGCCAGCAAAAACAAATCAAGCAAAAGTAGTCGAAATGAGTGAATCTCAAGCAAAAGCACAAGGAAAAACTCATGCGGGTAAAGAATAGAAATAAAGGGACTTTTCGAATGTAGCAAGCTACTTCGGAGAGTCTTTTTGTTCTTGCAATAATCATAAAATATGATAGTATTACATTTATAGTATTAAATTTCTAATATAACGAGGTGAATACATGAGTCAACCTTTAATCGAAGTAAAAAATATTCATAAACGATATGCAAAACATCATGCCTTAGACAATGTATCCTTCAATATTCATGAAGGTAGAATTTGTGGGCTCATTGGTGAAAATGGAGCAGGAAAAACAACGTTAATTCGTATTATCTCTGGATTAATTAAACAAGATTCTGGAGAAATTATTGGACTAAAAGGATGTAAATTGAGTTCAATTGTTGAATCACCAGCTCTTCATTTGAATCTTTCGGCATATGATAATTTACAGTATCAATTATTACTTTGTGGAGAAACTCCTTCTCATGAAAAAATAGAGGAAGTATTAAACTTAGTAGGGTTAGCCAATGTGGATTCAAAGAAAAAAGCCAAGGACTTTTCATTAGGAATGAGACAACGCTTAGCGATAGGGTTAGCCATTATTGATTCACCAAAATTATTAATTTTAGATGAACCAATTAATGGATTAGATCCAAAAGGAATTAAAGATATTCGTGATATTCTAGCAACGTTAAAAAATGATTTTAATATTACTATTTTAATATCCAGCCATATTTTATCTGAATTGGATCTTATTGCTGATGATTATGTCATTATGAGTAAAGGAAAAGTTATTCAGGAAGACTCAAAATCAACAATCTTATCTTCATTAGCAAAAAAAGTTATCGTTTCAACAGCAACAAATGATACAGCAATGGAAATTTTAACAGCAAAGGATTGTGACTGTACTCTTTTACCTGACAAAATTGAAGTGAAAAATACACCACTGACGATTAATCAGATGATTGATGTATTAAGAGAAAATCAGATTGAAATTTTTGAAATTTATAAAGAACAAGTTTCTTTTGAAGAATATTATTTTAATTTGGTTGAAGGAAGGTAAGAGCAATGATGTCAAATTTTAAAGCGGATATTTATAAAATTAGAAAAGAAAGAATCTTTTCGATTTCAATTTTACTATGTGTCTTATTAGAGTTCTTGTTTACATTTGTAATGAGAGAAAAGAGTGGTGACATTGGTGTTATTATGACTTTATCGACTTCAACAGCTTTTCTCCCATTATTTTTCATCGCAGTAGATTTATTTGTTTGGGGAGAAGATTTTGTATCCAGAACGATTAATACACAGATTATTAAATCTAAAAATCGTTTGTCTTTATTCATTTATAAAGTTGTGACGACAGTTTTATATTCAACCATCCATTTATTTGTAGGTTATTTATCTGTAGCTGTATTTAGAGGGATTTTTGCAGATAGTGCTTCTTTATCGACAGTGTGGAATATAGCAGTGTACCAATATCCTTATTTTTTATGTATTATGTTCCTGTCTATTTTCATTTTCAACTATGTTGATAAGGTCAGTTATGCGCAATTAATATATGTAGTAATTGTCATTTTATTTGATAATTTAATGAGTTTTTCAATGGCAAATGTTATCGACCCTGAATTGTTGGAACACTTTTTACTCTTCAACCAATTAAAGGCTATTACAGGTAGCGGGGACTTTTTAACGCCATCTGTTATAATTGCAATTATTTTTAGTGTTTTATACATTATTTTTAGTTATTATTTATTTAATGAACGAGAATTTAAATAAGGAGAAAGCTTATGAAGAAAATTTTACCATTTATCGTTTTTTTCCTAGTCATTGTAGCTTTTGGATTTTATATGACTTATAGCAATGCAAAAACAGATTTTGATTTTACACAGACTTGGGAATTACAAGAAAATGCGAAACAAAAAGTAGAAATTTATGGAACAGAGCAAAATGTGGAATTATCGATTATAGAAACTTCTAATCCTCAAACAAAAGTAACTGTATCTGGAAAAATCTCAAAAACTTCTGTGAATACGATTAAAGATACAAAATCAAACGAGGAAGGATTATATATTCCAATTTCAAAACATGGATTTAGATTATATACTTCGCAATTTGGAAAAGATACATTAAAAGTTACAGTTGAATTAGCGAAAAATGCTGACCCATATGAAGTGTTTTTAGATACCGTTAGTGGGGAAGTTAAAGTGAATGTTCCTCAAACATTTGATGGGAAATACGACATTATGTTAAATAATGGTGCTAAAATAACAGAAAAACCTGAAACAAAAGAAACAAGTGCAAGTGTCATTAAAGTGGATGCTTATACAGATGTAACGATTGTAAAAGGAAAATAAATAAATTGAAAGAGCCTTCGACGAGAAAACGAAAGGCTCTTTTTTACGAGTATTTATTTTTCTAATTTAATTCTTTTCTAAATGCTTCGATTTCTTCAATCGATAATCCTGTAAGTTTTTGGATTTCTGCCATTGGTAAGTTCATTTTGAAGCATATCATGACTTGCCCTTTTTGTTCTCCAAGTGCTACGCCTTGTTGACGTCCAATTTTAATTCCTTGTTCAATTCCCTGTTCTATACCTTCTTCAAGTTGGTGTTTCATGACTTGATAATATACATCTTCATATTTTTCCATTAGTTCTGCAAGCCTCCGTTCTTCCCCTGATAGATTTGAGAAATTCACGATTTTCTGTGCTTCTTTTAATCCTCTGCTTGATTCTGGCTTAATTGTACCATTTTTTAGAAAGTCTCGCCACTCTGATAAATCTGTATTTTCTCCTTCGAGAATGGCTTTATCTGTTAAGTTTACTAAATAGATTCGCCAATACGGTTGGTGTTTTTTATTTTTAATTTCTCGATGACAAACCAAGTTGGTTAATCCAATCTCTACTCGTGCTTCTTGAAATTCTTGGAATACTGTAAAATTGGTAACAACAATAGAAATAATCGATTTTGCACTTTCTGCTTTATAGTTTTGCGTAT